>JAIRZX010000660.1 GCA_031267005.1 Deltaproteobacteria bacterium | reverse complement strand
TTTCCGGGGAGTAAAACCGTCCTTGATGACTGAAACAGACGGAAGTACGCGTGAATTAACATATTCTTCCATGACGGTCATTCCGACTTCACGGTTAGGGATAGCCAGAATCAGTTTGGAAGCCGTACTGGTAATCTGTTGGGAACGGACGGTAAGGTAACCTGTCTGAAGCATCAGTGCGGCAGGATCGATTTTCCCAACATCCTGGATTGATATGCTTCCTTTGAATCTGGTCTTCCCTTTAAATACTGAATGGAAAATATCTTCCTTTAGATTGATTTTGTGGATTAGGTTCGTTACGCCCGTTAGGCTCCAGAAATTTCCGAAGTTACGGTTCTTAAGGAATTTTTGGAATGAAAGAGGATTTATGACATGTATATCACCGTCCCAGCTATAACCGTCATACCATTCTCGGAGTCTGTCAATCAATTTTTCCTTGGTAAAGCCAGAACCAAATTTTTTGTCATTTCGCATTATTTCGAGGCATGAGTCAATGTTAGGCGAATAGAAATCATTGATTTCATCAAAAGTAAAACCGCAAATTGTTGAATATTCCGGATCAAATGAAATATCTTCAAGGTTATTCAAAGCAGAAAACAATGATAATTGCGAGAATTTCGTTATGCCTGTAATGAAAATACGGTCAATCATATTTTCGCAGGATTTCAAAGCGTTATAAAATCCGTGAAGCGTCTCTTTTGCTATTTCCACTCTTTCTGTATTGGTTATATTGTTGATTATAGGCGCATCGTATTCATCAATCAATACGATTATTTTCATCCTGTCAGCTGAAAGGCCGTCTTGCCTGCGGATTTTTTGGGTGACTAACGGGACAGTATCAAAATTGTCCGACAAAAATTCAATAACCTGATAGAGACTCACGTCTGAACTCTGGCCGGGGATATCAAATCCCCTTTTCCGCGCGAATAAATGCAAATATTCCGTAAGTTTTCTGTCCAACAGTGCCGGATCGTCCCCGAACGAATTCATGCTGATCCTCAGCACGTGCGAACGAGGCCACTCGCTGTCTCCCCTTAACCTGTCAATCGCGAGTCCGGAAAAGAGCTCCTTCCTTCCGATAGCGGCTTCCTCATAGGGTATCGATCAGGAGGGTCTTTCCGAACCGCCTGGGCCGGGAAAGGAAAAAGTGAGGAACTCCCTCGGATAATATCCTTTGCACGAAATCGGTCTTGTCGACGTAAACATAACATTCCTCCCGCAAACGCGAAAAGTTGGCTATATCAAGACCGATTTTCCTCATATCCTTGTTTTCCAGGTCGGTCATGAGAGCCTCGTTCTTTGCGCCCTTGAATCGTTAGCCCGGCGACGGGTTTAAGACACTGTATGCATTTTCCCATGGTTACGGCCCGAAATCAAGCCTTTGGCCGTCTTGAGGCCGGTAAACAGCCACAGAGTGAACACATCCGGTATCTCCCCCGGTGCTGGACTGTGTGCACGGGTCCCAGCTTCGGGAGCTTCAGCTTGCCGTCTTCACGGAGCCTGATGTTCCCGACAATCAGATTGGTGGTATAGCTGTCACTGTACCTGTGCTTTTTCTTGTGTTTCGGGAAGCCGAAATGTTTCGGGTTCCTGACAAATGAGCCGAAAGCCTTCTCCAGGACCATCTGGACGTTTCACAGGGCAGAGCTGTCAACTTCCATCAGCCAAGGCCAATGTTTCTTGTGCTGGGCCGGTGTGGTCTGCATGTCCTCATGGGCGATCAGCTACCACAGCTACCAGATCTTCTTGTCCGTGAGCATCCTGTTCCAGACGAACCGGCAGCATCCGAAGGTCTTGGCTGAAAGAACCTCCTCTTCCCTGTTAGGATATATCCGGAATACGAATGCCCTGTCAACCATAATTCATTTTGTCGCCTCCTCCCGTCGACCACACTAAAAATCTAGTCCAACATCGAGGTCATTCCCTCTACCACTGATCTTTTTTTCGCACATTTACAGGAAACTATTCCAGGGATCATTTACAGGAAACTATTCCAGGGATCACATGCATTTAGAAAAAAAATTGATGATTAAGATAGTGTCACTAAAATTACATCTCTGTCCTGTTCTCGCAGGTGCTTGGCCTCCCATCACATGGGTGGTGGCTAAGCTACCAGAACCGCTGGCCCAGCCCTGCTCAACATGCCTCCACCCTCTTGTATTTCAGGAGGTATGAGACCCGCGCCTTCACTGGTATAAGATAGCCCACAGGAGTGACAGCCTATCTGTGTCCACTAAACCTATACATGACCATTTTTTTGACGCCACTGCAAAAGGCACAGGTCCGGATCGGACAGTCGAAATTGCGGGCGAGGGAGAAGGCAACTATGCTGACTCCCCTGAAGAAACCAGGTGGGCATGGCATGGGTGCAGCTGAAATGGACTTGAAATCAAGCGCTGGCGGAGGGGGGTGGATGTGGCCCCTCCGACGCGTTAGCGTAAAATTTTCGTGACGCGATAAAGGCGGCGGTCGACAGGGTCCGGAACGGCCGCAACGGGGCCAAGGCGGGCATGGGATGCGATGATCCGGTACAAGTAGCGGCTGGTAACCCTGGCGGCTCCGCGCCCAACATGGTAGTTGTCAGTTGAACTTGACTGTTAAGAAAGGTTCACCGGTTTATTCCGGCGGCGAAATTTATTTCATGGAGGCTGATGCTGTCAAGTGGCGGATCGCGTGCCCGGCTCCGCGCCGGAAACGCGGGGGGGCCGGATTTTCCCGCGCAGCCAGGATTCCCCGCCGCAGGCAGCCCTTCGGCTGGCTGGCTGAAAGCGGAGGGAACGGTCGGAAAGCGGCGGGAGGGTCGGATCCAGGATGCCGGGCGGGGAGCGCCTTTCCGGAAGGGCTTCCCCGGTGCCGTCGCGACAGAGCTGGCGGCGGCCCGGTCGGGCCGCCTCGAAAACGCGCGGAGCGCCGCCCTTGGACATGGGGTCCCCAGCGGAATGCGGATTGCCCTTTTGAGCGTTGCCGGGATACCTGGTATAATCGAAATTATGGAATATCAGACGCTGATAGTGACCCGGATTCCTGGCCCGGCAGCTCCCGGAGTTCAGGGCGCCGGGGCCGCGCTGGCCTCGGCGAGAGCATGCTGGGAGGTGGCCTCTGCCGCCATAAACAGGGAGATCTCACCCGCCGCCGCCCGAATTCTCGCCGAGCCGAGTGAGGGTCCCGGCGGCGCCGTTGCCTGGCACACGCCTTTGGAGGGGGAGGCAAGGGAGCTCGCGTCCCTGCGCGGCCCCGAGAAGGACAGGGCCTTGGCGGCCGTACGGGCCGCCTCCGGACGGCTCTCCGATCTCGGCAAACGCCTCTCCCTGTCCCGCGATGGAGGCGGATCCGACGTTGGAGCCGCAGTCTCCTCGGCGGCGGCGGCCCTTTCGGCAAAGGCGGACGGTCGTCCCGGCAAGGAGTACGTCTTCGTCGTCGCTGGGGTCCCGGTTCTCGCCTGCTGGGTGCTTCCTGGATGCGTCCCGCCCGTGAACGGACGGGCGCCCCCTCGGGCGGCATCCGCAGCCGCGCCCGCATCCGTTGCCGTCGCGGCGGCCGCCGCTCCGCCCGAAGTTCCGCCGCCGTCCCTGCCTCCCTCAGGGTGCGGGGAGTCCGGGCCCGGCGGCGCCGGAAACGGCGGTGCCCTCCGCGCGGCGGTTGCGGCCTCGGTGGCCTTCCTCGCGGTCCTGCTCGTTTTCCTGGCGTTTTCGCCCGGCCTCAGGAAAGCGGTCGGGGCGGCGGGCGCAACTGACCCTATGGCGGGCGTGGAAAACGCCCGTGAGGAGCCGTTGCGTTACGAACTGGGCGCCTTGAAGTCCCGCTACCTCGAGACCCTCGCGGCTTGCCGCGCGGAGGAGCCCGAACCCCCTCCGGAGGGCTCGGCCCCGGATCTGCCCGATCCGGAACGCGAAGAGAACCCTCCACCCGCCTCCGCAGAGGCGCCCGTCGGGCTGGAAGCTGCCTCCAACGCCCCGAAGCCCGGCGAGGAACTCGCCTTCCCGGAAGGCTCGACGGATCTCGCAGTTCTGGAGGGTTGCTGGAAAGTGGATTCGATCACAAGCGAGCATACAGGCCATGAAGTTTTTTTCATCCACTGCTTCGACACGTCGGGCAGGTCCAAATCGACCGGGTACTACTACGAGGGGTCCCGCAAGTTCACCTGCAGGGGCACTTCCAGAGCGAGCTTCCCATCAGGCGGAAAGCTGACTGTCTCGACAGGCAGGCTCTACTGCTCAAGACTCGAGGGGAATTATATACGGCCGAGGACTCTCCGTTGCGCGGCCCGCGCGACGGGGGCGGCTGCCTGCACGCTGACGGATCACGGCAGGGGCGGCGTGGCGCACCGCACGAGGATAACCCGGCAGTGAGGTCGAGTGCGGACGACTCCTGCGGCGCGTAAGGACTTTCCCAGAGGCGCCTGCGCGCCCGGAACCCCCGCGCCCTCCTTCAACCCCGCGCCTTCCTTAAACCCAGAGCGGGGCTTCGGGAGGGCATGCGGGGCTGCCCCGGAAAAGCGGCTTCGTCGGCGTATGGGAAAGCCTCCTGGCGACAAGGGCGGGAGGCTGTCTGCGGGCACTGACACCGTCATTTTTGGGGAAGCGCCGGAGGCTGGCCGTTCGAAACTCCAGGCCTTTCGAAACTCGGAGACGGGCCGCCCGCAAGCCCCTTTCAGGGGACGAGGCTGATTTTCTCGTCCGAGGGCGTGTTGTTGCCCTTGACATATACGGAACTGGCCCGGGCGGCAGGCTTTGGAGCCGACAGGCCCAAGCTGGTTCTCAAAGCCCGAAACCGTCCCGGCTGCCGCTGCTCGCTCCCAGTTCCCGGTGAGGGCGCTGAGCCGGGTGGCCGCCCCTCAACGCCGGGCTCCGGAACGGCCGCAGCGCCCGAAAGCCCGTCGCCAGGCGCCTTGGAAGCCCCGCGCCGCCGAGGGGAGGAGGAAGACTGGCCAGGCCGCCTGTCCCCGGCGTCGGCCTCCGCCGGATCCGACGGGACTGAGGGGCACCGTCTCCCGGGAGCGCGGCGGGGCTCGGGGGATTGAGCCGCCTTTCCCGGACGGGCGCTCCCGGCCTCCGTCGCCGCGCCGCCCTTCGGCCTGTCGGTCGTTTGGGCGAGCCGTCCTTATGCCCGTTAGGGCGTTCCTTCCCTAAGCCTCAGCGGCCTCCAGGCTTGCCGTCCTTTCGCGGGGAGTCGCCGGGGGCACCGTCGGAATCCCCGTGATGGCAGGTTTTGGGGGAGCCGACAGGGGCCGCGGGCCCCGCGAAGCTTGCGCGGCGGCCGGGCGGGCGCGACGGCGGGCCGGCGTCGCCAGGCCGGAGGCTCCGCTCCCCGCCCAGGCCCGGCGTGCCAGGGGGCGATCCCGTGTTGTTTTTTATGGTTTTGAGGGTCCAACGGAGGGTTTTTCCTTTCTTTTCCCGCCGGAAAGGGGTAGAATCTGGCAAAATCGAAAAAGAGAGCAAATAGGGCCCCTCCGCAGACCCGGAGCGGGCCGGAGAAGCCCTGCCACCTCCCGCGGCCGTCCCGGTCCGTTGCGGGGGGTAGGCCCTGGCCGGGGGGGGACGCGGGCGGCCGGTTTTTTTCGTCCTTTCCCCGACTGTTTCGATCCGGCGGGCCGCAGGCCTCCGGGGCTTGAGGCCCGGGGCCGCCGGCGGCCCGGACAAGGGAGACTGACGGACATATGCTGGGCATAGAAAGGCGGCAGGCCATCCTGAACCGCCTCCTGGAAAAACGCAAGGTCCACGTGGCGGAGCTGTCCGAGGAGTTCGGAGTGACCGCGGAGACCGTGAGGCGGGATCTGGAGCGGCTGGAGAAGGAGGGCCGCGTCAGGCGAAGCTACGGCGGCGCGGTCCTGGCCCGCCCCTCCAACGAGGATCTCCCCTTCAACAGCCGGAGGGCGAACAACACGGGCGAGAAGGAGTCCATCGCCGTGAAGGCCCTGGGGCTCGTGAACAGCGGGGCCACCCTCATGTGCGACTCGAGCACCACCGTGCTCTCGCTCGTCGAGCTCCTTACCGGCAAGAACGATCTGACCATAATCACCACCTCGGTCAAGATCCTCCACGACTTCGCGAACTCGCGGCTTAACCTCGTGGGCACCGGGGGCACGCTCCGGGGGCGCTCCTTCTCGCTTACGGGCGAGGGGGCCCGCCGCACCCTGGAGGCCCACAACGTGGACATCGCCGTGATGGGCTGCAAGGGCCTGGACATCGAAAAAGGCATCATGGAGTCAAACGAGCCCGAGGCGGTGTCGAAGAAGATCATGGCCACCCAGGCCAAGACCAGGATACTCCTGGCGGACCACTCCAAGTTCGACCAGGTTGTCTACCGGAAGGCCCTGGAGTTTTCGGACATAGACTGCATCGTGTCCGACCGTGAGCCCGACAGGGCCTGGTCTGACTTCTGCCGGGCCAAGAGCATACAGCTCATCTATTGAACCGCCGCTCCGGGCGTTCAAGCAGACCGCCTCCGCGGGAGGGCTCCGGGCCCTGCCGGAAAGGCCCGCCCGCGGCAGTGCGCGTTTCCGCCTCCGTCGCGGCTGGCCTCGGCGGACGCGTACGCCCTTCCGGCCAGGTTTCCGGGCTTGGGCGGCCCGGAGGCGGTTTTATCAAAGGCATTCCGGCACGTCGGCGCCGGGAGGCAGCTACATGTTGCGTTGCGGCATGACGCGGCTTTCATGGGCCGGGGCGCCGAAAATATCCGGCATGATCATGTATCATGAAGCGTTTCCAGTTTAGCGGAGCCAAAAGCATATGCCATGCAGCCATCCGCGTTTCATAGGCCGGGGCGTCGAAACCCGACATGATCATATAACTCGGTTCAGCCGTTTCGTGCGAGCTGGACTGAGCGGCAGGGGGGGGCGGGGGAGTTCTAGCCCGCCTCCAGAGCCATCCGACAATTTTGGGACAATCCCGGCGGCCCCCCTTTCTTCATGACTGAAACTGGGCTCCCGGCAATCGGGACGCCAAAACCCAACTCGCTATATTTAGCTCTTTTACATACCAGTTGCCGTCTCCGCGGGGCCCGCAGAGAATTATAAGCCGTGAAACTCGCGGGCCGCCGGCCCGCTGATGCCGCGGAAATGTCGATATTGGCCCCCCAGGCCGTTTTCCGCACCATGTTTCTAACCCGTAACTCTACAAGCGGTGGACCGCAAGCTTCTTCAAAGATAAAACTTGTGGCCCGGCCCGATCTCGTTCATGGGTTGCGGGCCGTGCGTATCCGCGGCGCCCGGGCAGTCCTCCGGCCCAATTTTCGTAGCAATAACTCTGCATGTGGTGGGCCGCATGCTTCTACAAGACTAAAACTTCCGGTGTCTCCGCCGGGACGTCCCGTAGGCCCCGCATACTGTGCCCCCTCAGGCCCCGCATACAGCGCCTCCTCACACCGGAATGGGCTAAATCTGTAATTTTTTTGTTAACGTTGTGCTGAATCAGATGAAACCGTGCCAGTCCGGTCAACGCATGGAATGGAAGTCGATCGAGTCGTTCTTCTCAGCAACCTACCTCATGGATGATCTTACCTCTGTATTCCAGGGTATTCCAGGTCAATTTCTCAGTCCAGCTCTTCTTGAAATCCATGTCGAAGACGACAAGCCACCCGACAGGGCTACCGGATTTGTCCATATAGCCGAAAAGCTGTTCAAGGCATTTCTCCCTGCTTCTTGCACCCTTGATTTTCAATTCCAGCAGATAGTGAATGTCTTTGTAGGTTACGTCAATGTCAGCCCT
>JAIRZX010000508.1 GCA_031267005.1 Deltaproteobacteria bacterium | reverse complement strand
CTCCTCCTCCTCCTCCTCCTCCTCCGTCGCCGGCATCATCATGGCGGCACGCCTGGCGCTCCGCATCTGCCCCAACTGCATTGACGAGTTCGTCCTGGCCGCCAGGGCAGTCCTGGCTGTGGCTAATGGCGTTCCTGTGCAGGCGGGATGGTGTACTGGTCATGGCATTGGCTTCCAGGTGCGGCAGGGAGGCTTTCTTGATGAGGAGGAGGATGGCGTTATTGATGAATATGGGATGCTGCCATGGAGCTGGGGGGTTGTTATCCTGGAGCAGGTGGGATGTTGCCCTGAGGCAGGGAACGGCGTTCCTGATGGAAGCGGGATGATGTCCTGGGGCAGGGCCAGTGAGCTGGGGGGGGGTGGTCTTCTCCCCTGTGAACGGATACGCACTTTATAAGAGCATAAGTCAATAAAAAATTCATTTATTTTAAAATTAACACACAAAAATATTTAAAGAGCTTATTTATAAAAATATCGCTCGTAAAGGATCAGATGTTGTGCGAAAAGCTTGCTTCACAGGCTCTAGGGAACAACCGAATGTGAAGTTTGCTTCACAGGCTCTAGGGGCCAACCGGGCGTGAAGTATCTATCACAGTTTTTTGCACTGGCATCAATTTTTACCGAGTCTTCTATCCGCCTCCTGTCCGCCTCCTGTCCGCCTCCTGTCTGTCTCCTGTCTGTCAAGTTCCGGTCCGGGCGGCCATACCGTTTCCCTGACACGCACCCCCCCCGGAGTCTCAGGCCAGCCGCCTGCGCCGCTCGCGTTGGATCCGGAACTTCTCGCGTTGGCTCCGGAACTTGTAGATCCTCATGATGTTCAAGGCGGCCGGCTTCATCCGGTTCGCGGAGTCCGCCTTGCAGTTCCCCCGGCGCCTCGCCCTGCCGCCCTTCCGGACCCTTTCCCGCTCGCTCGCGGCACCCTAGACGACGTGGTGCCGTTTGGCCAAAGCTGCTATTTACCGCCTCCCGTCCCGGGCGCGGTTCCTGCGGCCTCGAGGCTGGCCGGGCCGCGCCCCATCCCGCAGGCCCTCCCCGTCCGACCGTGTCAAGCGGCCCCGCCCTCCCCGCCGGAACTCCGGGCGCTTTCGCGCAGGCTCCGGACAATCAGCCTCACGAAATCGAACACGACGAACGGCGCCGCCACCGTCGCCCCGATAAAGAAAGAGCTGTAAGCTCGCCAAGCCCCGGCCCGGGCGGACGAACCGTCCTTCGCCTTTAACTCGACGCCCCCCAACGCGACCATATTCCCCGTGAGGCCGAGGACTGACGCGATCCAGGGCGCGGCGCCCCCCGCTCCGGAGGCTAGCGTCAAGGCGGCGGCGGACGCGGCCGCCAGGGCGGTCGTAACCAGCTGCGTGGAACCCGTAAAGGGGTTCTTCCCGGTCGCCCGCAAGTATGGGACGGTGAGGACGAAGGCCTCGGCCGACGCGAGGACGGCCGTCCACGTAACCAAGGACGGGAAACGGTACTCGAAGGCCGCCAGGACGAGCCCGGCAACCGCCGAGACCGGCAGCCCCAGCGATACCGAGGCAAAGGGCCGGAGGCGTCCGAAGTCCGCGAGGCCAAGGAGCAAGACGCAACCCAGCAGGATAAGGGACTCCCAGGCGAAGCCCGCCAGTGCGGCCGGGACGCCGGTCCGGGGGGAAAGGAGGGCGACGGCCCCCGTCACCGCAAGGAACGCCCCGAGAAGCAGGTAGGCCGCCTCGGCATTGCGGCGCGCGACAGCCGCGTCCGCGGCTGAACCGGCGGCGTCCGGGGGAGCGGGGGAAAAGACATGGCCGCAGACCGGGCAGGGGAAGGCGGCTCCGCCGGGGGCGGCACCCGAGACAGCCCCGCAGGCAGGACAGGTGGCGGTCCTTTCGGTTTCCATAGCCTGTGTTACCTCCCCGCCCCGGCGCCGGGGCCCTGCGGTTCAAAGCGACCGTCCGGCCTCCCGGCGGTTGGCAAACGGGAAAATTTCCGTCGAAGCTTGGCGGCGCGGCCCCCTCCCGGCCACGGCAGCCGCTTTACGGGAGGCCGCCGGGCGGAGGGGCGCCCCGCTGAAGGCGCGGCGGGCAACGCCGCGGAGAGCCTTACGGCCCGGTCAGCCGGGCTGTCCTTCCGACCGGGCCCGGAAGCCCGGACGGCCGGGCCGTACCGGACCCTGACCTGCCGGGAATGGCGGAGCGGGGCGGCCCATCAGGGAACGCCGTCCCCCGGATCACTGACGGGGCGGGACGGCGGTCCGCGGCCGAAGCTTCTTTAGCGGGGTCCTTTGTAATACAACGGAACGCTGACCATTTCCCTGGAGCCTTCGTTCCTCCCCTCGCATCTCGCCGCGCCGGCCGGCACCGGCTCGCACCATACGGTGGCGCCGCCGTAGCGCGTCCCGTCGCCGCACCGCGAGCGCGACTGGCTGATAACCACCTTCCCGCCGCGTATGGACGCGGTGGCGGTCCCGCGGCAGGTGTCGACCACCTGGCCGTTGCCCCCCAGGTGATCGAGTACGGAGTTGCCGCGGCCGCGCTTGTCGAAGCATATCCTGGCGGATGCCGACCTGCCGGTGCCGGTCGTGTGGCCTTTCGCCGTCGTCCAGCAACCTTCCAGGAAGGCCAGGTCCTTCGGGTTATCCGGGATCGTCAAGCTGTCGCCGGCCGCGGGCGCCCGCGCGGCCGCCTCCAGCGGACGGGGGGCTCGGGCGGAGGCGGGAGGCGGGGCTACCTCCCGCCCCGGATCGGGGAGGGAGGGAGGCGCCTCCTCTATCGCGGGCGCGGCGTCCTCCAGCGGGCAGGCCACGAGCGTCTCCTTGTAGCGGGCCTTCAGCGACGCGAGTTCCGCGCGGAGCGAGGCCCCAGCTCCGGAAGGGTCCCCCGCCGCGAAGTCCTCAGGCGGTTCCGGAAGCGGCCCGGGATCGGGCCGTCCGAACCCCGGGCCCAAAAACTGGAAGGCCAGGAGGGTCAGGAGGAAGGTCGCCGAAGCCGAGGCTGCGGCCCGGAGCGCCCTGCCCCCCGTTTCGGCCCG
>JAIRZX010000494.1 GCA_031267005.1 Deltaproteobacteria bacterium | reverse complement strand
CCACCTCCTCCTCCTCCTCCTCCTCCTCCTCCGCCGCCGCCGCCGCCGCCGAAAGAACCCGGTTCCGTCTCGCCACAGCCGTTGACTGACATTAAACTACGTCTTTCCAGCCTCCATTTTCGGCGTCGCCTTACTCCTTCTTCCGCCCCCAACCCGTCCTCCGCGTCCTTATTACCAGGCCTCAGCCGCCTCAGGCCGGACACCGGCCCCCCCTCCCCTGCGTCCCGATTTGACCTTGCCGTAGATCGACGAAAGGACGGAATCCGCAGGAAAGCGTGCCGATGCCTTGGCCTCGGCGCGGGCGTTTCCGAGAGCCTGCCGTAAAGCGGAGAGGAGCGGAGTGTCGAGCCAAGGAGGCTTACGGGGAGTCCGAAACCGGCCCAACCTTAATCAACCGGTTACCTTTAACGAAATACGGTCTGGCACCAGCCAGAGGCCGCTTCCCGTAATTGATGCAACAAGCGCTCCTGCCGGGTTTTCCGGGGGGCTTCCCTTGCCTCGGCTGGCTTCCGCCGAGCCCGGCTTCACGGATTCCCGCAGGACGTCGGGCTCATGGTTCGGGAAGGCCGAGACGGGCGCGGAGCCGGCGCCCCGGGACGGTCTTCTCGGCTGGCGAGAGGGGGACCTTTAGGCTGGTCCGGGAGCCGGGCCCACAGGGCCGGCCAGCGGAAACGGACTTCCCCCGGGGCGGCGTGACGCGCGTTAAGCATTTCGGACGACGCGCCGGTTGGGGGCAAATGACGGCTGCGGCACGCTGCTCCGAGCGTCGCTTTCTCTCTCAGGAGAGGGGAAAGCCGTGCGCATGCCAGGCACGGCGGACGTCTTCGCCGTTGTTGCGGGCGGGGGCTTCGCGAAGGCCGCTGGAGGCTTCGGCAATACCGGCTGGGTTGGCTTCGCGCTCGCCGTTCTCGCTCCCGCAGTCGACGGGTGCGGCCGCTTCCCCCGTAGCTTCCCGTTGCCCGGAAAACACCGGAACCCTCCGCCCTGATGCAGCGCCTGAAGGTCCCGGGGCACGGTTAAGCGGTCTGTCCATGGCGGGTATGGGGATAAGGGCAAAGGCGAACCGGGAGCTCGCGGATTTTGAGGGCGGTAAGAGTGCGGCCTCTGCCGCTCGCCCGGTGCCGAACGAAAGCCTCCGCCAATTCGCCGCCGTGGGGGGGAGGCGGGAAGAGGTACATAGACGTAGCCGGGACGAGGCGGACATCGCCAGGGCGGGGATAAGAGGATTCGGGGAGGAGACAGGGCGGCCGGGCGTCGGACCTGGCAAGCCCGGAACCCAGAAAGGCTTGGACTTCCTTCCGCGAGTTGTCAGGCTGGAGTCGAGTTTAAGGAAGGCGAGAGGGGGGGGCGGGAATATAGGCAAGGCGGTCCGAGAGCAAGGAGAGGCGGTCCGGGGGAGGCCGGAGGCGGTCCTGGAGCAGGGAGAGGCGGTCCGGGGTATAAGGGAGGTAGCCCGAGGCCAGCGGGGGAGGTGGTATCATACCCCGTGGACGGATTCTTTGACGGCACTCCCAGGGTTTCCAATGCGGGCGGAAGAGAGGGGAGGGTTTTCGCGGCTGAATCAATGGTCACGAGCGAACAAGGGCATTCTGCCCGCGAGGGAGTCCGCGCGTGGTCGTGCCGTCGGCGGCCCCTCCCGGCCTCAGCGGCGCTGCGGCCTATCGGCGCCCGCGCCTTTGAGGTTCAGGCCTTTACGAGGTTCGCGCCGAACATGATGTCCCGCGAGGTGGAGAGGGCGTCGAACTTCACGGAGTAGGAGCCCGCCCTGAGGTTTATTGCGATGATTTCCCCGCGCCCGAAGGAGGGGTGCTCCACGGCGTCGCCTTCGGAGAAGGCCGGGGCAGCCGCAGAGGCGGGGTTCCGGAGCCCCGGCTCCGCCCCCGGGGCCTCGCCGGGGGAAGCGTTCTCCAGCAGGCGCTCCAGGTCCTTGGGCCGGGCGCCCTCGATTTCGCCCGAAATCTCGTAGAGGAAGCGCGAGGGCCGCCTGGACGGGCCGCCGGAGTGGGGGAAGTCGGCGCCGCAGAGCATGAGGCGCCTTTTGGCCCGTGTCATGGCCACGTACATGAGCCTGCGCTCCTCCTCCATATCCTCCCAGGTCTGGCAGCGGCGGCTGGGGAAGAGGCCCTCGTTCAGGCCGCACACGAAGACCGAGCCGAACTCCAGGCCCTTAGCCGTGTGGATGGTCATGATCGAGAGGGAGTCCCTGGCCCCTTCGGCGTCCGCGGAGGAGTAGAGCGCGGCGCGGTCCAGGAAGTCTTCCAGGGTGGCCTCCGGGTCGGCGGCGAATTCAGCCACCGCGCGCTTCAGCTCGGCGAGGTTGTCGAGTCGGGCCAAGTCCCCGTGTAGGCGCAGGGACTCCTCGAAGCCCGTGCGGTCCAAAAGCTCCTCGAAAAGGTCGCAAAGGCCCTTGCCCCGGCGCTTCGCCCTCAGGTCCTCTATCACCTCGACGTAGCCGGGCCCGGCCTTAGCCCACAGGGCGGGCACGGACCCGGCGACGCCCTTGAAGGCCTCGTAAAGCGTGACGCCCTTCCTCGCGGCCTCGTCCCTCACGAGATCCAGCGACTTCTTGCCGAGCTTTCGGCTGGGGCTGTTCACGGTCCTCGCGAAGGCCATGTCGTCGGCGCCCGCCAGCATGCGCAGGTAGCATACCGCCGTCTTCACTTCCCTCCGGGCGTAGAAGGGAGTCCCGCACAGCACCCGGAAGGGCAGCCCGGCCTGGAGGAAGGCCTCCTCCAGCGGGCGGGACATGTAGCCCGCCCGGCAAAGGACCGCCGCGTCGCTTAACGGGACGCCGGAGTCGCGGATCCTCGCCGCCTCGCCCAGGATCCACTTGGCCGCCTCCCTCTCGGTCTTGCCGTTGAAGTAGACGGGCTTGTAGCCGTCCTGGGAGACGGCCTCCAGCGGGTTGTCGTAACGCAGGGTGTTAACGGAGATGAGCGCCTCGGCGGCCGCGAGTATCTGCGGGGTGGAGCGGTAGTTCAGCGAAAGGGCAACGGTCTCGGCCCCGGGGTGGCGCTCGGGGAAGTCCAGAAACAGCTTCTGGTGGCTCCCGCGCCATGTGTATATGGTCTGGTCCGAGTCGCCCACGATGAAGAGGTTGTTGTGCTTCCCGGAGAGGATCTCGCCCAGGCGGTACTGTTTCTCAGAGACGTCCTGGAATTCGTCCACCATCACGTACTGGAGCCGGTCCTGCCAGAGCCCCTTGGCCTCTGGGAAGGTCTCCAGGACGTACAGCGCGAAGTTGATGAGATCGTTGAAGTCCAGCGAGTAGCACCGCTTCTGCTCGCGCAGGTAGCTTAAGAATATCCTCCTGTTTCGGTCGAGGTCCCCCCGGGCCAGCTCCGCCTTCAGGGCGTCCAGGCCCGCCCGCCCTGTTGGCGTCCCGGACCCCGCCCGCCCCGGCGGGCCCTCCCTCGGGGCGAACCACGTGGCGTCCCGTGCGGCCTCCCGCGCGGCGGTTTCCCGGGAGGCTTCCCGCGCGGCATTCGGCCCTTCCCAGGCGAGCATGAACTCCTCCACGTAGCCTATGTGGAGTTTCCCTGCCTCCAGGACGTCGTCTATCGCGTCGTCGAAGCTCAGATCCCTCGACGACAGCCCCATCTCCTCGTAGATCTTGGTCAGGATGGCCTTTTGGTCCTCCCGGTCGATGACCGGGAAGGAAGGCGGGTAATTGAGGCGGTGGAGATCGGAAGAGCACACG
>JAIRZX010000447.1 GCA_031267005.1 Deltaproteobacteria bacterium | reverse complement strand
CCCCCTCGGGCCGCAGACCCGGACGACCGGCTGCCCGGGGCCCGATACGATACCGGAACTGGGTTTGCCTTTTCCCGGGCTATCGGACTATAATTTGCATCCTGCGTCCCCCGGGGGAGTTCCCCGTCGGTCTTCCTGGGCGGCCCCCCCGCCTCGAAGGCCGCCACTTTATCCTCCCTTGGCCGCCCGTGCCCGTCCGCGGGCTTTTTTTCTTCCAGTTGCCAGGCGCGGCCAGCCGCGCCCCGGGGCCCTAACCCCGACCGAGCGGCCGGACCTCTTCCCCTCCCCGCAACGGGAACCCCTGACCACACGGGCGGCGGGACCCCTTCCCGCCAGGGCGGCAGGACCCCTTCCCGCCCCGCCCGCAAGCCGCCCGCCGACTTTTCCGAGTCCCGCAACCTTTCCGGGGACCAGTTTCCACCGCGCCGCGCCACCCGCGCGGCTTTTCCGGTCCGGCCCCCCGGGGCCGTCCGGCACCTCCGCCGCCGAAGGCTTCCCGCTTCCCTATCCGGCGCGGCGTTCACGATCCCGGCCGGAGGGCCGCCCGCGGGCCGGGGATCGACCAGGGACGGCTTGACGCCGCTTGCCACATGCCACCTGACGACAGCTTCACCAGGAACTTCGAATTCGCCGAGGCCGAGCCCAGGATTTACGCTGACTGGGAGCGCGAAGGGCTTTTCCGGGCGGACCCCGAAGCCCCCGGCGACCCCTTCGTGATAGTGATACCGCCGCCCAACGTGACCGGGAGCCTGCACATGGGGCACGCCCTGGACAACACGCTCCAGGACATACTCACGCGCTACCACCGCATGAAAGGCGACAACACCCTGTGGATGCCCGGCACCGACCACGCCGGAATCGCCACCCAGGCCGTGGTGGAAAGGGCGCTCGCGGCGGAGGGCACCTCCCGTGCGGAACTGGGGCGCGAACGCTTCCTGGAGCGCGTCTGGAAGTGGAAGGAGGAGTTCGGGGGGAAGATCATAGGGCAGCTGAAGCGCCTGGGGTCGTCGTGCGACTGGTCCCGCGAGCGCTTCACCATGGACCCCGGACTTTCGCGGGCGGTTCGCGAGGTCTTCTGCGCCCTCTACGAGGAGGGGCTCATCTACCGGGGCGACTACGTAACCAACTGGTGCCCCAGGTGCCTCACGGCCATATCCGACATTGAGGTGGAGCACGAGGAAAAGGACGACTCCCTCTATTACGTCGTCTACGAAGGCGCAGGCGGCGGCCCGTCCCTCACCGTCGCCACCACGCGCCCGGAAACCATGTTCGGCGACACGGCGGTGGCGATCCACCCGGACGACGGCCGCTACCCCCCGGGCGACTTCAAGGTAAGGCTCCCCTTTTCCGGCCGCGAGCTCCCCGTAATCCGCGACCCGTACGTCGAACGCGAGTTCGGCACCGGCGCGCTCAAGGTGACGCCCGCACACGACATAAACGACTTCCGCCTGGGCGAGCGGCACGGGCTCCCGTCCGTCACCTGCATCGACCGCCGCGGGATCCTTACGGACGCCGCGGGCCCCTACTCCGGAATGGACCGCTTCGAGGCGCGGAAGAAGATAGTGGCGGACTTGGGAGCCTCGGGCCTGCTCGCGAAGGTGGAGCCGCTCAAGCACGCGGTGGGGGTATGCTACCGCTGCAAGACGGTCATAGAGCCCCTGCTGTCGCTCCAGTGGTTCGTGAAAACCGGGCCGCTCGCCTCCGCCGCCGCCAGGAGCGTGCGCGACGGGCGCACGAAGCTCGTGCCCCAGAGCTGGGAGCGCACCTTCTTCGAATGGATGGACAACATCCGCGACTGGTGCGTGTCCCGCCAGCTGTGGTGGGGCCACCAGATCCCGGCCTGGTACTGCTCCTCCTGCGGGAAGACCCACGTGCTCCGCGAGGATCCGGAAGCCTGCCCGGACTGCGGCGGCGGGCTCGAACGCGACCCGGACGTGCTGGACACCTGGTTCTCTTCGGGGCTGTGGCCCTTTTCGACCCTGGGCTGGCCGGACAGGACCCCGGAGCTCGCGCGCTACTACCCCACCACGGTGCTCGTGACCGGCTTCGACATCATTTTCTTCTGGGTGGCCCGCATGATGATGATGGGCCTCAAAGTCATGGGGGACGTGCCTTTCCGCACCGTGGTCCTCCACCCCCTCGTGCGCGACGCCTCCGGCCAGAAGATGAGCAAGTCCAAGGGCAACGTGATAGACCCGTTGGGCGTAATCGACCGCTACGGAGCGGACGCCTTCCGCTTCGCCCTTGCCTCCCAGGCCGGCACGGCGCGGGATCTGAAGATATCGGAAGACCGCGTGGCGGGCTACTCCCGTTTCGTGAACAAGCTCTGGAACGCCGCGCGCTTCGCCATGTCGCACTTGGCCCCGGCCGCCGGGGCCTCGGGCGGCAAAATGCCCCAAGCCCCCCCCGCCTCCGCCATGCCGCTCCCAGACCGCTGGATCCGCTCGCGGCTCCTGACCGTCACGCTCGAGTGCCGGGCCGCCTTGGAGTCCTTCGCCTTCGACCGTTACGCGGATCTGGCCTACCACTTCGTCTGGGACGAGCTGTGCGACTGGTACCTGGAGCTCGCGAAGCCCGTGCTGTACGGGGACGACGAAACGGCCCGCCTGGCCGCCGCCGCGAGCCTGGGGCTCGTCCTGGCCGACACCCTCGCGCTCCTCCACCCGGCGATGCCCTTCGTGACCGAGGAGCTGAGCGCGAAGCTCCCCGGCCAGTCCGGGAGGCTCATGTCCTCCCCCTTCCCCGCCGGCCGCCCCGAAGACCGCGACCCTGACTCCGAGAGGCGCATAGGGATACTGATGGACGTGACCCGCAGCGTCCGCTCGGCCCGCGCGGACTTCCGCGTCCCCCCGGGCGCGAAGGTGAAGCCGCAGGTCTCCGCGAACGACCCCGCGACCGCCGCGCTGGTGGAGGAGTACGCGCCGCTCCTTTTGAAGCTCATGGGCGCCGAGTCGCTTGCGGCCGCCGCCCCGGGCGCCCCCAAGCCCCGCGACGCCTGCGAGGCCATCCACGACTGGGGCGCGGTCTGGACGCCCGTGGCCGGGGAGGTGGACGCCGCCGCCGAGAAGGCCCGCCTGGAAAAAGAGCTGGCCGCCATCGCCAGGGACATAGCCCAGGCCGAATCGAAGCTCGCCAACCCCGGCTACCTCGCCAAGGCCCCGGAGGACGTGGTGGAGGAGACCAGGGAGAGGCTCGCGTCCTTCAAGGCCAAGAGGGAAGGCGCGGAAAAGTCCTTGAGGCTCATAAGCGGCCTCGCGGCGGGGGGGAACTGAGGCGGCCCGGGGCCGGAAGGGCGGGCTTCCGGGGTCCGAGGCCAGGGCGGGCTTCCGGGGTCCGAGGCCCCCGGGCGCTTCCGCCCCGAGGGTCTGGCGAGCGGGGAACGCGGCCGCCTTCCGGGCGGCCGGGAAGGCGCTAGGAGCGAAACCATGGCCGAAAGACATTACGCGAAGCTCGTGACGGACGCCCTGCGCGAGGACGTGGGCCCGGGCGACGTCACCACGGAACTGTGCATTCCCGGCGACATCGAGGTGGAGGCCGTAGTCCGGGCGCGCGTCCCCCTCGTGGTCTCCGGATCAGGTCCCTTCCTTGAGGTTTTGAGGCAGGTGGACCCGGCTGTCGAGTGCCGGATCCTCCGCCGGGACGGGGAGCGGGCCGCCCCGGGGGACACCGTGGCTAACCTCCGCGGGGCCTGCGCGTCGATACTGACCGCCGAGCGCACAGCCTTGAATTTCCTCCAGCACCTGTCCGGGGTGGCCACCCTCACCAGGGCCTTCGTGGACGCCATAGGGCCAGGCGGCCCGGGCCTCCTGGACACACGCAAGACCACGCCGGGCTTAAGGAACCTCGAGAAGGAGGCCGTCCGCCACGGAGGGGGCTTGAACCACCGCCGGGCGCTCTTCGACGGCATACTCATCAAGGACAACCACATCACCGCCGCAGGCGGGATCACGGCGGCCCTGGCCCGCTCCCGGGCCGGGGCCCCGGTGGGCATGAAGGTGGAAATCGAGGTGG
>JAIRZX010000362.1 GCA_031267005.1 Deltaproteobacteria bacterium | reverse complement strand
TCCCGGCCACGAATTCCCGGCCACGAATTCCCGGTTCCCGTTTCCGGCTAAACCTCCTGGGGCCAGGCGCAGCCCCACGGAACCAGTCCCCGCCTTCAGCTCACTCTGGATGCCAGAGCGGGGGCCCCCGCGCCCACGAAGGCGCCCGATCACAAGTCGGCACGGGCTAGCCTGTCAGCGAGCCGCGAAGCCCGCCCTCCTGCCCTTGTCGAAGACGGGGTTGAGGCAGTAGACCAGAAGGAGCGCGGCCATGAATAGGGGAGTGGCCGCGTAAACGCTCCTGTAGGTATGGAACACCCCCGCGAGGATGCCCATGGCCACTGTGTTTAAGGACGTGCCCACGTCGTAGCCGTTCAGGAACAGGGCCGCGGCGAGCGTCCTCTTCTCCGGGGGGGAGTAGGAGATCGTGAGAGCCTGGAGAGATGGGAACAGGGCCCCCATGCCCAGCCCGTAGCAGGCGGCCGCGACGTTCGCGGCGGCGGGGCCCGGAAAGAGGAGGAGGATCAGGAGCGCTGACATGATGAGCAGGCTCGAGGGCACTATCACGAACATGTGCCCGAAGCGGTCGTGCACCCTGCCGCCAGCGATGCGGGTCGTCACTATGCCCATGGTCGCCACGAAGAAGAAGGCCGCCGCCCCCTTGATTCCAAGCTCGTCCAGGTAGAGGACAAGATAGGTGAATATCCCGCAGCAGGCCCCGCCCAGGAGCAGGACCAGGAGCGAGGGGAGCAGGAGTTCCTTGTCGGGGAGCCTGGCGCCTTTGGACGCGGGAGCCCCGGCTCCCGCCTCGAAAGGCGCCCCGTCCCCGCCCGGTGCGGCCGACCCGGAGCGGGCTCCGCCCGGGTCATCCGCCCCGGCCCCGACCCCGGCCTGACAGGCCTCACCGGCCCCGGCCTGGCCGGCCGCCCCGCCCTGACAGGCCTCACCGACCCCGACCCCGGCCTGGCCGGTCGTCCCGACCGGAGCACCGGCCTGACTGGCGGCGGCTCCGTCGACGAGGAAGTCCGAGGACCTGCGCGTGGACGCCGCGAGGAAGGCCAAGGTGAGAAGGAGGCAGGTGGTCGCGAGCAACACCGGGAAGCCGCAGGATTCGGCCAGCTTGATCCCAGCGAAGGGCCCGAAAGCCAAAGCCAGGCTCGCGCCCAGCGCGAGGCGGCCCAACCCCTCCGCGAGCCTCGCCGGGGGGATGATCTTGGAGGCGAGCGAGATCATGAGGGTGGTAGCCGCCCCGACGCCCGCCCCGTTCACCAGCCTGGTGAGCAGGTACACGGGAAAGAGGTCCCCCGAGAGCATGAGGACGTTTCCCAGGGCCGCCGTGAGCAGCGCCGCCTTCAGGAGCCCGAGTTCGCCCAGCCTTTTCGCGAGCCGGCCGGTCAAAAGCCGCGAGCAGATGGAGGAGGCGAAGAAGGCCCCGAAGATGAAGCCTATCATCGCCTCTGTCATGCCGTGGTCCTTGAAGTGTATCGGCATGGTGGCGAGGAGCATGTTCATGCCCCCGAAAAGGCAGAAGTTTATCCCGAACAGCGTGAGGAACGGCACGGACCACAGGGACCCGCCCGCGCCGGGCCGCGGGACCGGCGCCTTTCCGCCGCCTCCGGCCCTGCCCGTTGCTCCGCCGGGCGAAGCCGCGCCGCCGGGCGAAGCCGCGCCGCCGCAGGCGCCAGCGCCTCCTTCGGCGCTTCTGTCCGGGAGCCCGCCGTCCGGCGGCCCGCTTACTTTCGTCATGGAGTTCAGTCCGTCCTTTCTGAGCGCGGGCTGGCGCCCGCGCGCGAAAAAGCCCAGGAACGGACCCTGGGCGCAAACAGGCGCCGGGTTCGATCCTGGACGCGAGCATCCTTGCGGAGCTAGCCCGTGAGCGAAAAGGCGCGGGACTTAAGGTCCCGGGCGCGGTCATCCCCACGAGGCTCGGGCGCGGGAGAGAATGCCCGCAGGAGTCGATCCGGGACGCGAGCGCCGGGCGCAAAGCCCCCAAACCGGCGCGGAAAAAAAAACAACGCCCGAAAGCGAGTTTCAGGCGCGTTGGAAAAGCCATTATAGAGCCGCAAGAAGAAAGGCGTCAAGGAGGGCCCCAAAGCCTCGGAAGGTGCCGTCGCAACGGCCGCCGGGCGGCCTCGGCGGAGGCTGTCCTGCCTCCGCGAGGGAGAAAAAACCCTGGCGGCTTAAACCGGGATGGCGGCGTCTGGCGGCGCAAACCGGCGAGGAGGCTCCTGGCCGGTACCCTGAAACGCCAGCCCGGGCCCGTTACGGCCCGCAGGAGAGCCCCTCCCGGCGAATGGCGCGGCTGACGTCCCGGCGCGCCCCCCCCTCAAGGATCCTCCGCCGAGGCCAGTCCGGAGTCGGGGGCGCCGGGCGGATCGGGGGCAGCTCAGGGGCGCGGCTCCGGTCCGGCGGAGGCCGGGGCGCTGCTGCCGGGGTTCCCAGCGCCTACGGAATCGTCCGGGGTCAGGGGCCGCTCCGTGTCCCCGGCGGATGCAAGCTGTCCGGTCATGAGAGCCTGAAGTTTTCCGATGTCAACCCGCATGTCCGAGACAGTCTGAATCAGTGCGTCGATCTTGGCGTCATAC
>JAIRZX010000282.1 GCA_031267005.1 Deltaproteobacteria bacterium | reverse complement strand
CGGGGCCCCCCGCCCCCCCGCCCGCCCCCGCGGGCGCCCACGGCGGGGAGGGCTCCTGGGAGCTCGCGGCCGACGCCCGCGGCTTCGCGGAGGGACTGGAGCGGGCCAAGGCCTCGCCTGGACGGACCCTCATGATGTCTAACGCCGTGAGCTACGGCCCTGCGGAATCCGGCGGCGCGCGCGTCGCCGGCGCGGGGGGCGCCGGCGCGGACGGGCTTCTGGACGGGCTGTGGGACCCGGCCTTCGGCCCCCTTGGGCTTGACGTCCTGGCCCTCGGCGGGGGGGAGGCCGACGCCGCGGAAGGCGGCGCCGAAATGGAGGTCCTGGCCGAACTCATCCAGGAAAGGGGCGCGGCCGCCGCGCTTTTGCCTCTTTGGGGCGCCTCCGAGGCGTCGGCCCCGGCCCTCGCCCGCGAGTTCTCGCGGCTCCGCGCGGAAGGCAAGACTAAGGCCGAGGCCCTGCAGGGGGCACAGCTGGCAGTGATGCGGTCGGGCGGCCCCGGGGGCGTCCGGAAGGGAAGACCCGACCTCTCTCACCCCCGCTACTGGGCATCCCTCGTTCTCGCAGGGGACTGGACTTAGGCCGTACGGGGGCTGGCGGCCCTGGCCGCGCCCGGCCTGAGCCGGCTCCGCTCCGCGCCCGGCGCCCGGGCGCCCCCGCGCCGCGCAGGAACGCCGCAAGTCCCGTATCCGGACGATGCCGCGACCGGTCCCCTGCCTTGCCCGCACCAGGCCAAGGTCCCTTGCCAGGACTATTTCAAGTCGGCGCAGGGCCCTTGCCCGGCTTAAATCCGGTCGGCGCAGGGACTTAAACCTGGCCGCGCCCGCGATCCCCCCCGGCTGGCGCCGGGCCGCCGGAGAAAGCTCCAGCCCTTCCGGGCACGCCGCCTCCCTGCCGAACTCGTTCGGGCTTCAAGTTCTAATCCGTCTCCTTCGGGAAAATTCCTGACATTATCCCTATAGCCGAGAAGCGTCAAAATTTTTTGGGGGATTCCGTGCGGAATCCGTGACGCGCAACGATCCTGCCGGCCGGAAAAAGGTAAATTTTCCCCGCGCCGGGCTTGCGCCCGCCCCTCGGCATGGGCTATCATCCGGACCGGCTGGGCGCCGGGAGCTTGCCAGCGCGCCGAAACGTTACCGCCTCTGTCTTTCCTCCCCGCCCGCCCGCCCGCCCGCCCGCCAGGGCCGAAAGGCAAAAGCTAGCCATGCCGAAAACCCAGCCGCGCGCAGCAGTACGGGCGGAGGACCCGGGCCAGGCCGCCCGGGGCCCTCAGCGGGTTGCGGCCGCGCCATGGCGGATGCACGAGTTCTTCGCCGGGAGCGGGCTGGTGGGCCACGGGCTCGCGGGAATGTTCGCGCCCGTATGGGCCAACGACTCCTGCCCCAGGAAGGCCGAGGTCTACCGCGCCAACTCCGGAGGAGGTCATTTCGTTTTAGGCGACGTGCGCGAGGCCAGGGGCCGCGAGCTCCCCTTCGCCCACCTTTCCTGGGCCAGCTTCCCCTGCCAGGACCTGTCGCTCGCCGGCCCCATGGGCGGCATCGAGGCCGAGAGGAGCGGGCTCGTCTGGGAGTGGCTGCGCGTAGTGCGGGAAACCCGCGCCATGCCCGCGACGCTCGTGATGGAAAACGTCCTGGGGCTTATAAACGCGCGGAAGGGGGAGCACTACAGGAAGCTCCACGCGGCGCTGGCGGGCTCCGGCTACAGGGCCGGGGCTGTGGTCCTGGACGCCGCGCGCTTTTTGCCGCATTCAAGGCCGCGGGTATTCGTCATAGCCGTCCGCGTGGGGGCCCCGGTGCCGGACTCCCTTGTCTCGGACGGCCCCTGCTGGCTCCACAGCCCCTCCGCCGCCTCGCTGGGCGCGGGGCTCCCCGGATGGATCTGGTGGTCCGCGCCCGAGCCGGAAGGCCGCCCGGCCCCCCTGGAAGGGCTCCTGGAACCCGATCTCCCCTTCGACAGGGACCGGGTGCTCGGGCTTCTGTCCCCCAGGCACCGCGCGGCCCTGGACGCGCTGGAGAACGCCACGGCCACCGGCTACCGCCGCACCCGCAACGGGCGGCAGACCCTGGAACTCCGTTTCGACGGCGTGGCGGGGTGCCTGAGGACCCCCGACGGCGGGAGCAGCAAGCAGTTCGTGGTGGTGAAAAGGGACGGGAAGGCCCGAGCGAGGCTCATGTCCGCCAGGGAGGCGGCGAGGCTCATGGGCGCCCCCGACACTTTCGCCCTTCCGGGAGGCGCCTGCGACGGCTACAGGGCCATGGGGGACGCTGTGGCGCTGCCGGTGGCGAGGTTCCTGGGTCGATCCTTCCTTTCAGGGCTCGCCGAGGCGGCCTACGGACTTCCGGCGCAGCCCCGGTAGGCGCGGCGGGAACGGCCTCGCGAGGCGCCCGTCCCGGCCGCCTCGGTCCCGCGCCGCGGCAGCCGGGACTGGGAAAACCGGGCGGGCGCGGCCGACCGGCGCGGCGGCGAGATATGCCAAGCCGCAAACCCAATCCGGAAACGCCGCTATGTTGGGGGGTTGGGGGGGGGAGGTTCCAAAGTCGGCGGAAACGGGATAAAATCATTGCTTGCGCCGCCGCGCCTCTCCTTGGCCAGACCGTCGGCCGCAAGGCCGGACAGATCGCCAGCCCGACGCCCCGGCGCAAGAGCCAGCCGCCCCGCCGCAAGAACCAGCCGCCCCGGCCACCTCAGGAGAACAGCTTGACCCCCTCGAAGCCGTCCTCAAAATCCCGCCTGTCCGGCGCCGCCGTCACGTTGGCGGCGGCCCTCGCGCGGTTGGCTCCGGCGGGCGCCATCTCGGCAGCTCCCGGCGCTTCCCTTGCCCCGGCGGCCGCCTCTCCCGACGCGCCTGCGCCCCCCAAGCCCAAGGACCCCAGCGTCCCGGACGTCGTGGAACGCGTCACAATCGCCTCCCGCCTTGCCGAGGAGGCCCGCAAAGGGCACTCGGCCCTGGCCCTCGCGGCGGCGGCCGAGATCCTCGCGGCCTGCCGTACCGCCGAGTCCAAGCGCTCCAAGGCCACCCAGGGCGGCCCGGGGGGCGAGCAGGACGCCTCCGCATCCGCCTCCTCGCTCTTCGAGAAGGCTCCCCAGGGCGGCCAGTGGGACGAGCAGGACGCCCGCGCCGCCGCGCCGCCATCGGCGGAAGCCGCGCCGGACCCGGCCTCGCTCTTCGAGGAGGCGGCGGCCATCGCCAGGACCGACTCCAACGAGCCGCTGGCCGCGGCCATCGAAACGGCCGCGAGCGTATCCCTTGGGGGCGGCCGTCCCGCCGACGGCCGGGGCGAGAGCCACGCGGACCGCATTAGGCCCCACAGCACCGACATATACGTGGTGAGGTTCGCTGGGGGCGAGACGGCCAGGGCCACCGTGGTGACCAACTCCGGCCAGGACGTCGACATTTTCGTCTACGATATGGAAGACAAGCTCGTTGCCTACGACAACGGCCTTAATACCACCGGGGCCTGCTCCTGGATCCCGGACAAGTCCGCCGAATACAGCGTCAGGGTCACCAACACCAACGGCGTCACTGTCGACTACACCCTCTTCACCAACTAGCCGCCAGCCGCGCGGGGGTTCTGCGACGCCCGGCCAAGCCTCCGTGCTTCCCGGCAAGCCGGCGGCATGATTTCGGCGCGGCGGCCTGACTTTGAAGCGATTGGCCACAGGCACGCATCGGGGCCTGACACCCAACGGAGAGGGGCCGAGGGCGCAACGGAACTTACCGCGCGGCGGTACTTCCGGCGCGGCGCTACTTACGGCGCGGCGCTACTGAACGCCATCTCCGAACGCCGTCCGGAAGGCCGCCGCGGCGCCCGCGCCCCAGGAAGAGGCGGGACTGCACCTGAAGCTCTTCGGAAGAGCCCTTGATGCCGACTTTGCGGCGTGCGGCCCGGGCGGGTAGCCGCGCCTAAAAATTCCCCACGCCGCTGCCCTCCCAGGCTCCCGGCATCCAAGGGCGACGCGCCGCAGCGGCCGGCGTCTCCCGAGGACCGCCCGAAAGCGCCCCCGCCGGAACCGTCCAAAGGGGAGGACTTATTCCGGCGCTCTTTTCCGGCCGCGCGCGGCGGCGCTCGGCAACCGCGCGCCATTCCCGAAACTCCGGGCGCAGCCGCGCGTGTCCCGTGCGCGGCGGGACCGCCCCCCCCCCCCGGCGGGACAGACGCGGCCACCGGGACGCCGGCGGCTCACTAGCCCTTGCCCCGCAAAGGCTCCCGTTGATCTTTGTCGGCAATCTGTTAACATGTGAGGGCAACCCCATCATGCGTCCAGCGTCACGCCGACCCAGGCCGCCGGAGATCCCTCATGACACCCGGTAACGCGGCATATCGCCGTTCCGGCGCCACGGCGGCCGTAACGGCCGCCCTGGCGCTTTGCGCGGTTCTAGCCTGCGCCCCTAACCTTCAAGCGCAGGAGCCTCCCCCGCTTCAAGCGCAGGAGCCTCCCCCGCTTCAAGCCCAGGGGCCTCCCCCGCTTCAAGCCCAGGGGCCTCCCCGGATTCCGGCGCAGGAGCCTCCCCGGATTCCGGCGCAGGAGCCTCTCCGGATTCCGGCGCAGGGACCGCCGCCGTCCGTCGGAACACCCCCCGTGCAAGACGCCCCAAGCCCAGCCGCGCGGGACGCGGAAGCGCCGGCGGCGCCCCCCGCCGCTCCGGGGCGCCGGCCCGCCCGCTACCGCCCCGCATGGGCATTCGAGCCGATGGCCTCGGAACTCGAGGAGCTGAGGCTCCGCGCCGAAGCGCTCACGGACGCGGCGGACTACCTCGCGGCGGCGGAGGCCTGGGGGGCGATAGCCGCCGCCGCGGAGGCCGAATACGGCCCGGACGACCCCAGGGCGCTCGCGGCCCTGAGCCGGAGGGCACGCTCACTCATGGGCTTTTCCGCCTCGTGGCAGGTGACCAGGGAGGCCGCCGACAGGGCGGCCAGCTGGCTCGCGGCGATAGGCGGTCCGGAGTCCGAGGAGGCGCTGTACGCCTCCGAGGCCTCTGCTTTGTGCCTTCTGCTGTCGGGCGACGTCGGGGGGGCCAGGGAAGGCTTCCGGGCGCTCGCGGAGCTTTCCGGCGGAGCGCTGGGGGAAGCCCACCCCCTGACGCTTTCGCTCAGGCGCTACCTCGCCATGGCCGACGCCGCCGCCGGGGGGGACCTCCGCGCCGCGGCGGCCGATGCGAGGGAGGTCTCGGAGTCCCACGCGGACAGGCTCGGGGCCTGGCACCCGGAGTCCATAGAGTCCCTCTTGGCGCTGGCCTACGTCCTTGACACGGCGGGCGACCGCAGGGGCGCGAGGGACCTCTACGCGCTGGCCATGGAGTCCCTCGAGTGGATCCGCGGCAGGGAGCACGAAGACACGCTCCTGGCGCTTAAAAGGCTGGCCGGGGTAGAGGCCGCATTGGGCAACCACGCCTCGGCCAGGGAACTGGACTCCCGGCTCCTGGACGCGCAGAGCCGCGCCCTCGGGCCGGAGGACGAGAGGACCCTGGCCACGCTGGAGAACCTGGCATCCGACTTCTCCAACCTGGGGGACCACGCGGCGGCGCGCGATCTGCTTTCGAGGCTCCTGGAGGCCCGGGAGAAGTCCGACGGGGCCGACAACCCGTTCACCATAGGAGTGAAGGGCAACCTCGCCGGCGCCTTGGAGAGGCTGGGCGACCACGCCACGGCCAGGGGGCTGTGGGCCGAAGTCTTGGAGGCGCGCGAAAGGATCCAGGGCCCCGACAGCCCGGACGCGCTCACCGCCCGCAACAACCTCGCCAGGGCACACGAGGCGACCGGCGAGTACCGTGCCGCCAGGGAGGCGAGGGAGCGGGTTTTGGCGGTCGCGGAGCGCGGCAGGGACGCGGACGATCCCGACCTCGCTGCGGCGCGGGTGGCGCTGGCCGACACCCTGCTCCTCGCGGGCGACTTCGGTGCCGCCCGGGACGCGCTCTCGAAGGCGGCGGCCTCTCTCGCCCGGACCCGCGGCCCGGACGACCCTTACGCGCTCTCCGTCCGGAGGAGGCTGGCCCGCGCCCTGTCCGGGCTCGGGCGCCACGAGGCCGCGCGCCGGGAGCTCGACAGGGCGCTGGACTCCTGCGAGCGGACCCTGGGAGCTGACCACCCCGACACCCAGGCCGCGAGGCTGGCCTTGGCGGCCGAGCTCGGGCGCCTGGGGGAGCACGGGGCCGCGAGGGAACTCCTTTCCCAGGCCCTGGAGGCCAGCGAAAGCGCCGGGGGCCAGGACAGCCCTGCCGCCGCCGCAGTGAGGGTCGCCCTGGCGGAGGTCCTGGACGGCCAGGGCGAGCACGCCGCGGCCCGGGACATGCTTTCGGGCGCCTTGGACACCCTGGAGCGCGCCTCGGGCCCCTCGGGCCCGGCGGCCCTGGACGCCAGGAGCCGCCTGGCCCTGGTCCTGGAACACTCGGGCGACCTGGAGGCCGCCCGCGGCCTCCACTCCCGCGTGCTCGAGGCGAGGGCGTCCCGGCTCGGGGCGGGGCATCCCGACGCCCTGGAGTCCCTGGACAGCCTCGCGTCGGTATTGGCCCGCCTGGGCGAATACGGGGCCGCGCGCCCCATGGCCGAGCGGGCGGCCGAATCGAGGGCCAGGGCTCTCGGGCCCTACAA
>JAIRZX010000233.1 GCA_031267005.1 Deltaproteobacteria bacterium | reverse complement strand
CCAGTAAACAATCTCTGTTACGTCACTTTGCAATAGTTTTTTAACCGCATCCGTTCAAGGGAGAAATAAACCAGCCTCTCGTTTTGGTGTGGGGGAAGGTATCCAAGCCATCCCTGTTGGTATCAATTCATGGTGATTGGCAAAAATCCAGTCTTACAAACAGGGCATCCCGAACCAAGTCTGCCTCGCATGGACCTTACCGATTCTCCACGACCGCCGCCTGTCTCCTCAAACCATGATTTGCAATCTTCGGCTCTGGGCTGGCATTCCCGTAGGGGGGGGGACTGTCTGTTCTTCACGTGAACGGATACCAATCGTGCGGCAACATCTTCTATCGGCATAAAAGCATCATAAAGAAATCGCGAGCCTGTTCTCCATAAAAATAATAATCGAAAAGATGGATGGATTCCTACCCAAATCCACACTCTTTTTAGTTTAATTGATTCACTTTCTTCAGGATCCGTAAGCAAAAAAGTTCTTCGAAGGCCTCGTCAAAAGTCTCATCACATTTTTTTTTGCAAATGCATATTATTCATCGAGTTGAAGTTCGTTTTGAGAAAACTATCCCAACAGGCCGCCAAGAACTACTGCGCAACGAGCCTGCCCTTAAAATTACATCATCCACAGTCTCTATCGGCAGGCCTGGCAATCTGGCGGAAGCTCGAACTCCAACTCAAACTCCAACTCAAACTCCAACTCCAACTCCAACTCCAACTCCAACTCCAACTCCCTCTGCTGAATGCTGAATGCTGAATGCTGATGGATATTAAATGATGAATGATGCCTTATAACGGCTGGCTCCGAGGGAATTCCAATAACGGCAGTCCCCAACCGGTGTCGCAAAGCGTTTGCCGCGAATCAAGCAATACAACAACTGCCATTATTGTGATCCATAAGTCCCACTCATTGCTATGTCGCCTCAATTCTTTACGCCGACTGCGCTGCATGTTTTGTATTTTGGCGAGAAAAGCATTGCATATCACTGTTAGCCATGGCCATGCCTGAAATCCTCCTTGCAGCAGAAAGGCTCAAAACAGGATCAGGATAGAATTCCTATAGCCAACTAAACACCTATACGCTGCCAAGTTCCATGAATCCCCGTTAAATTCCTGGAATTTCAGTATGGCAACATGCCTTAGCCGTAATAAAACCTCGCAAGCCCGCCCGAAGGCCGAATCTCGGCCCGTCAACGGCCTTTGGCAAAGGCGGGGCCTGACGGGGTGGACGGCACCACGGACGGGGATGCGCAAGGCCCGGTGGAGGCGGGCCCCCCGGAACGAAGGCCGCGGGCGCGGCCGGCATCCGGAAAGGAAACCGCTCAATCCAGCTTCAGGACGATTCCGGCTTTGAGGGTAGCGTTGTTGGGGACATCCAAGGTAAAGGCGGCGGCGCCCATGGAGAGCTTCGCGTTGCCGGATACGGCGGCCGAGACCCCCGCCGCCCCGCTTACGGAGCACTGGCTCGTCACCGTCACCCCCCCGTTGCCGTTCCCGAGCACGATCTTGGACGAGGCCAGGGTGAGCTTGGCTCCGCCGCCGCCCGAAAGTTCGGCCGATCCGCCGTCCTTCTTAAGTTCCAGGTACCTTTCGGCGGCGTCCCTCACCAAGGCCCCGCCGGAGGACAGCTCCAGCCGCCGGTCGTCCGGGCGGCCGGGCGCGGCGTCCGCC
Source organism: Deltaproteobacteria bacterium (assembly GCA_031267005.1). Classification (GTDB taxonomy): domain Bacteria; phylum Desulfobacterota; class Desulfarculia; order Adiutricales; family Adiutricaceae; genus JAIRZX01. The sequence continues at coordinate 2,769 of JAIRZX010000233.1, read as the reverse complement.
GCCGTGTGCGGGCCGTGGAGGAGCAGCACCGCCCCGGCGTCGTCGAACGAGCACATCCTCGCGGCCGAGCCCTGCCCGGAACCCTCCAGGACCTCCACGGCGACGCCTTGGCCCAAGTCCGGGCCCTCTTCCAGCACGACCATCCTCCCCGCCAAGGCGGCCGCGGCCGAGAGCGGCACGTCGGCGGGCACGACGGGCTTCCCCGGGCCGGCCGCCAGCCTCACCGAGCCCCCGGACTTCAACGCCGCCGCCTCCAGGCCGTTCAGGCTAACGGTGTCGGCGAAGGTCCTTATGAGCCTGCCCCGCAAAAGCACCCCGTCCGCCTCGTCCATGGAGCTCCCCGGGCCTTTCCCGTCCGCGTCCGTCAAAAGCCCGTCCCAGCCGGCGGCGCCCCTCAGATCCCCGTACCTGAGATCGTCGGCCAGCCTCCGCCCGCCCGAGGACTCCAATATGAGGGCCCCCTTGGACGAGAAGGCCGCGTGGCCCTCGGAGAGCATGGCCACGTAAGATTCCTCGGAGCTGACGGCGAAACCAGTGGCCGGATCGTTGGAGGAGGTCACGAGCTCCTTGATGGCGGCGAACACGGTCACCAGATCGACCAGGGCCTTCCCGATAGGCGCCGCCAGGGCCCTGGCGAAGGACGCCCTCTTCACCGCGCCCGTGTCGGCGCCCTTGTCCTCGCCCTCGTAGTCCTTCCAGCCGTCCGCCTGCCCCGCCGCGTCCCTGACGGGGTTCATGGCCAGGAGGAAAAGCGTGAGCCACGCGGTCCACGTCGAGAAGCTGTATGTCTCCTTGCTCTTCCACATAGCGGCCGCGCCCTCGCCGTCGCCTTTGAGGCTCCAGAGCGGCTCGTCAATGTCCCCCTTGCCTTCCAGAAGGGCTTTGGCCTCCTCCTCGCGCGAGTCCAGCCAGTCGTGGGCGAAACACATTATCTCCTGTATGGGCTCGGCGAACAGATCGGCCGTGACGGCTATGTTCGATACGAGATCCGCATTCTGGTCGCCCCCGTCCGCGGAAACCCCTGCCGAGTCTCCCGCAAGCTCGAGGGCCTGCCGTATCGCGGCCATGCCCAGCGTTAACTTGTCGCCCCAGCCGTCGGTAGCCTGAATCCCCCAGGCGTAACCGGCGCCCATCGTCGAACTGAAGATCGCGTTGCAGTTGTTGAACACGGCGTTGTCGCCGCCCATGTCGGCGGTAAACTCCGCGGCCGTGGGCGAACCGGCGGCTATGGTGACGTGGCCCCTTCCGGATCCGGCGGACAGGACGACGCTCTGCTTCCCCGCCTTCTCCCCGAAGAGGAGCGATCCCCCTCCCCTGGTCCCCACGCCCGACTGCTCCGGGCACGTGGAATTCACGAGCGTCCCTGTCTCCGCGTTCGGCACGGCGCCGGTCACGACGGGCCGGTCCGGGTCCCCCTCCTCGAAGGCCACCAGCACCTCGGCCCCGGGCGTCAAGGGGAAGTGCTGGCCGTAGCCCGCGCCCACGTAAGGCTGGCTCATGCGGATCCAGTGGCTGGCGGCGCCTCCCGAGCGCCCCGAGGCGTCGGAGGCGAACACGAGCCTGTAGCGGCCGTAGGCGTCCAGCTCCGGGTTCTCCCCTGTGCCGGCCCCGTCAACCCAGGCGGTAGCCCTCCCCGGGAAGCCGGGCTTGGGAGTCGCCCTCCTGGGACGGTAGGCGAGATCCAGCCGCCCAAAGGCCACGCGGGCCCTTAACCCGTCGCCCGCTCCAACCGCCCCCGCACCGGCGCCCGCCCGGGCCGCGCCGCCGGACCCGTCGCCTCCCGAAACGGCCGCCCCTTCTCCGAAGGCGCCCGCCGCAACCCCCCCTGCCGCGGACCCGACCGCCGCCAGCGCCGCGGCGTCCAAGCCCAGCCCGGACGAGACCCTGCCCGTCTGGCTTCCGGAAAACTCGCACCCGCTCACGAGATAGTCGCCGTCGCGGGCCCCGGCGCCCTTCACGGACAGGCTCACGCCCGGCACCAGCCCGGGCAGCCGCGTCATGGCCGTGAGCCTCTCGCAGTCCCAGAGCTCCTCCTCGCGCCGGACCCCCGCGAGCCGTTTCCCTTCGGCCTCGCTTTGGAAGTTTTCCCCGTACAGGTAGCTTTCCCCGCTCCCGTCGGCGGAAACCCGCGCTACGGCCTGCAGGGCCCGGTTAGGGTTCTTCCAGTCGTAGTCCCTGAGCCTCACGCTCGAAAGCGGCGTCCGGGACTCAGCGCTCAGATCGTAGAGCCCGAAAGCCCCCTCGCCGCCGCCCGACTCGGGAATCCCGGAGACGCGGGCCACGAAGCCCTGCGCTCCCCGGCCCCGGAGCCGCGGGAAGCGCCGGTTGGAGTCCCTGAAGACCGCGACCTCCCTGTCTCCCGACTGGTCGAAGGAAAGGGAGACCCCGTCCCTCTCCAAGGCGCGCATGACGAAGTCCAGCGTGTCCTCGCCGTGCTGGAACGCGAACTCCCGGCGCGGGTAGCTTCCGTCCGTCTCGAAGCGGAACCCGGCGGCGCCGATGCCCGATTCCTTCAAGGCGTCCCTCACCGCTTCCGGGCCGGTCATGTTCAAGGAGATCCTGCTCCTGACCGCCCCCCGCATGACCGAGAGCTCCGGCTCCAGGCGGACCTCCATTACGGTCCAGCCGTCCTCCTTCCCGCCGTCGCTTCCCCCGGCTGTCCCCCCGACGGGGCCCGCGGCGCCGGCGGAGGTTGCTATCCCGGGCCCCGGCGCCGCGCCGGCGCGGGGCCCCGCCGGGCGCCCCCGGGGGGGGCCCCCCCCGCCCCGC
>JAIRZX010000222.1 GCA_031267005.1 Deltaproteobacteria bacterium | reverse complement strand
AGGAACGGTCCCGCGTGTCGCAGACGGTCTCCCCGAAGCTGTTCTTCCGGCAGTTGGTGCTCTCCCTCCTGCCTGAGGAGCGGTCGCGGGTTTCGCAGACGGTCTCCCCGAAGCTGTTTTTGCGGCAGACGGTGCTCTCCCTCCTGCCTGAGGAGCGGTCGCGGGTTTCACAGACGGTCTCCCCGAAGCTGTTTTTGCGGCAGGTCCTCTTAGCGTCGGCCGAGGCGCCCTGCGAAGAAAGGAGGATAGCCAAGGCGCAAGCTATCGCGCAGATGGCGAGATGCCCGGCCGAAGCAAAGCTCCGGTCGGCCGCGAAAGACTGTTTCATGGCGGCGGCTCCCAACTGTTGCCTCCTTAGAGGGCCGTTCGGTCGGAAGCCCGGCGCTGGACTTGCCCGGCAGAAGGCGGCATGCACCTGCTCAAGGGACGCGGTAAAGAGACATTATAGCCTTTTATTACCGCGTCTTGGCACAAAAAATACCGAGATAGCATCCCGGATCCGCGTCAGCTAGCCTCCCCTGCCAGGAACTTCCTTTCCCGGCGCGGCCCTGCCCCCCTGCCCCGCCCGATTGGCTTCCGGCGGCGTTCAGCGTCTATCGTGAAAGGTTCGCAGGGGTATCCGGGAGTCGCCCCCCTCCCCAGCCGGAATGAGGGAAGGGTCAAGCCCTCCTCCAGATCCGCCTGACAACTACGGGATAATCCAGCGGGGCGAGGCTGTCCCGTCCGGCACCGGATAAAATCCGGCCCGACTCCCGGATGACGTTCCGGAAAGGGAACATGCCTAGTCCTCAGAAGCTAAAGCAAATATGGGGATCCCTTACGAAACATCAGCAACAAAATCAAGATGACTTGCGAGCAATGGAAGGGGGGCGGCCCTGGGTAAGCGGAAGATGCGAGGTATCTGTTCACAGGGCAACAGGCCATCTCCCCCCCCCAGCTCCCGGACCGCCTCCAGGGTATCCGTTCACAGGGTCGAAGTTCAACTCCCAGCGGCTTCAGGGCCAACTCCCCCAGCACACGGCCCCCTCCCCCGCCTACCCGCAGATTGAACCAAGCCTGACACGGACCGCTCCGCCTTGCAACTCGTGAACGGATGCTAATACATCGGTGACTGCCCAGTATGACAATGACCGCATGCCTGCTATCTGGCGCTACTGCTCCCCGGCGGACTGCAACGACGCCGTCAGGAAGATAGATCAGAAACTGAACGTTACCACCGGCACGCTTGTCAAGGTCCCCTTTGACGTTGAGCGCTGGACCCGAGTCGCGAAGGAGGCCTACCCTTAAGGGCTTCCCAAGCCTTACCAGGACGACCCTACCCAGCGGATATTCCGCGGACACCCTTGCGGATCTGCCGTTTGGGACGGTAACGCCAAACGCGTATCGCGCGGGCCGCTGGGGACGGAAAGCACCGTTCTTCACGTCGCGGTTGCGAGGCTACTCGGCTGCCGCTGGCCCGTTGAGCTGGACGCTGAGATGGAGCTGGCGGACGAGCAACGCGAACGGATCAAGCGGCGTGACGACCTTTTTAAATTCGTTGACTTGGACGGCATAGTACCCATCCCGGCGACAAAAGGCGACGGAACGGGGCAGGACCGTCTTTTCGACCTGCTGGCATCCTCTCACGGCGACGGCTGGTCCAGCGGCGTCATGTCCAGGCTTCTCGCAAACTCCGATCACGCGGACGCCAATCTGGAGTCATGGCTTAAAGACAAATTCTGCACGCAGCACTGCAAGCTCTTCCGGTACAGGCCGTTTATCTGGCCAGTTTGGGACGGACGCCGCGACGGCTTCCCGGCTTTGGCCAACTGCCACAAATTTGACAGGAGGATGCTTGAATCACTTGCGTTCGCGTATCTGGGCGACTGGATCGACCGCCAGATATTCGGTTTGCCCGAAGGCAAGGAAGGGGCGCAGGGCCGCCTTGACGCTGCGGTTTCGCTTCAGACGAGGCTGAAAGAGATCCATCTGGGCGAACCGCCTTACGATATTTTCGTCAGGCGGAAGCCTTTGGCTGAGCAGCCAGCAGGATGGAATCCGGACATCAACGACGGGGTCCGCCTGAACGTCCGCCCCTTCATGATGCCGCCGGACGCGGGCAAGAAGGGATCGGGCTTTTACTGGACAATCCAAACATTAACCGGGACAGGGACTGGGGTAAGGACGCGGAATCCGCCCCCCGGCATTGCGTAGACAACGGCCGCCGGACAAACGCTCGGCACCTGAAACGCGCCGGGAAGGAAAAGGCGCGGCCATGGTTCCTCGCTCCCGCCAGGAGCCTTCGCGATTCACTTCCAGGACGCCTACGCTGCCCGGCTCCCGGCGAACACTTCGCGCCTGGCGTTTTACGGAGCCGGGCCCGAGGGCAGAGCCGACTGGGAGGAATTCGTCCCCGGCGTCGGGGCCCCCTCTTGTGGCGTTGAAGCCTGGCTAACGGGGGGAGGGCGCGGACGGTTTATCGGGAATACCCAAAATCCTTTCCGGCGGTCATTCCTGGTCCCTGTGCTTGCTGGCGCCCAAAACGGCGCAACGCGTCCCGCGCGTAAACGAACTCCGGATTCCCCGACGGGACCGCCGGATTCCCATGAGAAGCTTGGAGGGGGGAATGGCGGACCAAGGCCGCCCCGCGCGCTGGAAAAGGATGCCTTCCCGTTGTCCTGATGCCTTCCCGTTGTCCTGCCGAAACGGCCAAGACGCGGCAACTCCCCGACGCGCGCGGCGTACCGGCTCGGATGCCAGTGACCTTGGCGCGCGGTCCTGCCGGTCCGGCGCGGACCAGGATTTTTGCGGCTTAAGGCATCTGTTTCCGTTTCCGTGCAAGCCAATTAGGCAATAGCGGTATTTACGGCCTGGGGCTCCTTCAATCACCCGCCGTCCCAACAATCGCCGTGCGCCAAAAACAGCAAGGGCCCCCCCGGAAAAAAAAGGGGCCTCCCTCGGCCGGGACGATCGCGCGTCCGGCCCGGGAGGCCCCGAAGGTTCCGGGAGCCCTCCCCTTCCCCGGCCGCGTCCCCGACGCCGGGGCGCGGGAGGCAGGGAGGCAGGGAGGGACAAGGCCCGGCGGGCGCTAGTCGTCGGAGGGGCGGGACTCGGCGGGGCGCTCCTTGGGGATGCGCATCATGTACTTGTGGAGGCCGGTCCCCGCGGGGATGAGCCTCCCCATGATGACGTTGGCCTTGAGGTCGGTGAGGGTGTCCACCTTCCCGGCGACGGAGGCCTCGGTGAGCACCTTGGTGGTCTCCTGGAAGCTCGCGGCCGAGATGAAGCTCTCGGTGGAGAGGGAGGCCTTGGTGATGCCCTGGAGCACCGGGGTGGCGGTGGCGGGGACCTTGCCCTGGCGCACGGCCTCCTCGTTTATGCGGATGAACTTCTGGCGGTCCACCGACTCGCCGGTCAATAGCCCCGTGTCCCCCGCCTCCTCGATGCGGACCTTGCGGAGCATCTGGCGGACTATGACCTCGATGTGCTTGTCGTTGATGTGGACGCCCTCTCCCCGGTAGATCTTCTGGACCTCGTCCACGATGTACTTGGCGAGCTCGTTCGCCCCGCGGATGGCCAGGATGTCCTGGGGGTTCGCGGCGCCGTCTATGAGCTTCTCCCCGGAATGCACGTAGTCGTTCTCGGAGACTATTACGTGCTTGCTTTTGGGGATCTCGTACTGGACCGGCATGCCCTGGTCGGGGGTGACGATTATCCGGCGCTTGCCCTTGGTGGTGTGGGGCGAGAAGGACACGGTGCCGTTTATCTCGCTTATGACGGCCACCTCCTTGGGCTTCCTCACCTCGAAAAGCTCGGAGACGCGCGGGAGGCCGCCCGTGATGTCCTTGGTCTTGGAAGTCTCGTTCGTTATCTTGGCGAGCGACTGGCCCGCGAAGACCTTGGAGCCGTCCTCAACCAGGATGTTGGCGTTGAGCGGCAGGGGGTAGTCGAGCCCGTGGCCCTTCAGGGTCTTCACGGCCTGGCCCTTCAGGTCCGTGATGGCTATCCTGGGCCGCTTGTCCTCGCTCCCCTTGTACTCGATGACCATCTTCTCGGAGCCGGCGGTCTGGGCGTCCTCCTTGTTGATGTAGGTCTCCCCGATCACGAGGTCCTGGTACCTCACAGTCCCGGTGGACTCGGTCAGGATGTGCCGCGCGAACTGGTCCCACACGACGCAGACCATGCCGGGCCGGACCTGCAGGTCGTAGTCCGCCTTGAGCCTGTCCGCGTCCTCGTCGTACTGGAGGTTGTACTCGTCCAGGAGCACCTTGGAGCGGTCCACCGACTCCAAAAGCTCGTTCCACTGATCCTGGATCTCCTGGACCCGCGGGTCGTCCGCGCGCGTCTGGTTCAAGTGCCCCGAGGACTCCAGGCAGTCCAACGCCGAGAGGACCGGTGCGGCGTCCAGGAAGACGGCGCTCAAGGCGGCCTGGCGGGCCTTCATGTCCCCGTGGGACTTGAGCCCGGCCAAAGCGGAGCGGACGGCGGACGAGAGCTCCGGGAGCCGGGCCAAAAGGCCCTCCTGGGCCTCCCCTGCCTCCTCCCCGCCCGGGAGGGCGGGCAGGGACGCCCCCTTCAGGTACCTGAACCTCAAGTGGGCGGCGTGGCCGAGGATGTGGGTCTCGCGGGGGATGCCGGCCTCGTCCAGGACGTACATCTCGCCCTTGCGGGACATGACGACCAGCTCGTTGTTGACGCTCCTTATGAGCCTCACGTCCTTGGAGAAGACCACCGTGCCGTAGACGCCGACCGAAATGGACGACGTGGTCTGCTTCTGGGACGCCGTGCCGCCGATGTGGAAGGTGCGCATGGTTAGCTGGGTGCCGGGCTCGCCTATGGACTGGGCGGCAATTATGCCCACGGACTCGCCTATCTGGATTATCTTGCCGTGGGCGAGGTCGCGCCCGTAACACTTGGCGCAGATGCCCTTCTTGGACTCGCAGGTCAGAACCGAGCGGATTTTGACCCTCGTCAGCCCGGACTTCCGGATGGCGGCGACGCCCTCCTCGTCTATCTCGTGCCCGGCCTTCACCAGCACCTCCTTGGTGCCGGAGTCCACGATGTCCTCGTAGGCGGTGCGGCCCAGGATCCTCTCCCCCAGGGTCTGGAGGGTCATGGGGCCGTCCCGGAGGGGCTCCACCTCGATGTAGCCGCCCTGCTTGGGCTTGCAGTCGTCCTCCAGGATTATGCTGTCCTGGGCGACGTCCACCAGGCGGCGGGTGAGGTACCCCGAGTTGGAGGTCTTCAAGGCCGTGTCGATGAGCCCCTTGCGGGCCCCGTGGGTGGACACGAAGTACTGCAGGACCGAGAGCCCCTCGCGGAAGTTCGCGGTGATGGGCTGGTCGATGATCTCGCCGGTCGGCTTGGACATCAGCCCGCGCATCCCGGAGAGCTGGCGCATCTGGTCCTTGTTCCCCCTGGAACCCGAGTCGGCCATCATATAGATGGGGTTGAAGCCCTCGGCGCCCGCGGCTTCCGGCCCGGCCACGCCGGTGTCGATCCTCTTGGAGCGCATCTGCTCCATCATGGCGTTGGCCAGGGTCTCCTTGGCCCTCTCCCAGATGTCGATTATCTTGTTGTTGCGCTCGGAGACCGTGATGGCGCCGCTGTCGAGCTCCTTCTCGGCCTTCTTCACCGACTCCTCGGCGTTCGCGAGGATGCCCGGCTTGGAGTCGGGGATTATCATGTTCGCGATGCAGATGGAGATGCCGGCCCGGGTCGCGTAGCGGTAGCCCAGGTCCTTTATCCTGTCGGCCAGGAGCACCGTGTCCTTGGTCCCGCAGCGCCTGAAGGCGGTGGCCACCAGGTCCTTCAGCGCGCTCTTCTTCATGAGCTTGTTGACCTCGCTGAAGCGGATGGCGGGGGGCATGATCTCGTAGAGGAGCACCCGCCCGGTGGTGGTGGGGACCCTCTCGCCGTCGACGCGCACGATGATGCGGGCCTGGAGGTCGAGCTTCCCGGCGTCGTAGGCCATGCGGACCTCGTTCACGCCGGAGAGCACCCTGCCCTCGCCCGCGGCCCCGGGCTTTTCGAGGGTCAGGTAATAGAGCCCCAGGACGATGTCCTGGGTGGGCACTATGACCGGGTCGCCGTTCGCCGGCGAGAGGATGTTGTTGGTGCTCATCATGAGGCAACGGGCTTCGGTCTGGGCCTCGCTGGACAGGGGCACGTGCACGGCCATCTGATCCCCGTCGAAGTCGGCGTTGAAGGCGGTGCAGACGAGCGGGTGGAGCTGGATGGCCTAGCCCTCGATGAGAATGGGCTCGAAGGCCTGGATGCCCAGGCGGTGGAGGGTGGGGGCGCGGTTCAATAGCACCGGGTATTCCTTCACCACCTCGGAGAGGGTGTCCCAGACCTCGTCGGACTCCTTCTCCACGAGCTTCTTGGAGGCCTTGATGGTGGAGGTGACCCCCTTCTCCTCGAGCTTCTGGTAGATGAAGGGCTTGAAGAGCTCCAAGGCCATCTTCTTGGGGAGCCCGCACTGGTGGAGCCTCAGGTCCGGGCCGACCACGATGACGGAGCGGCCGGACTAGTCCACGCGCTTGCCCAGAAGGTTCTGGCGGAAGCGCCCGCCCTTGCCCTTGAGCATGTCGGAGAGGCTCTTGAGCGCCCTCTTGTTGGCCCCGGTGATGGTCTTCCCGCGGCGGCCGTTGTCGAAGAGCACGTCCACGGCCTCCTGGAGCATGCGCTTCTCGTTCTTGACGATGATGTCCGGGGCGCCGAGCTCGATGAGCCTCTTCAGGCGGTTGTTGCGGTTGATGACCCTGCGGTACAGGTCGTTTAGGTCGCTCGTGGCGAAGCGCCCGCCCTCCAGGGGCACCAGGGGCCTCAGGTCGGGGGGGAGCACGGGTATGACGTCCAGGATCATCGAGGCGGGGTCGTTTCCGGAGTCGCGGAAGGCCTCGACGATGCGGAGGCGCTTCACTATCTTCTTGCGCTTGGCGTCGGAGGTGGTCTCGGAGAGCTCCTGCCTGAGCGTCGCGGAAAGCTCCGCCAAATCGATCGCGCGGATGAGCTTCTGGACCGCCTCGGCCCCTATGCCCGCCTCGAAGGCGTCGCCGAACTGGATCCTGCACTCGCGGTACTGGTCGTCGCTCAGAAGCTGGTTCACCTTGAGCTGCGGGACGTCGCTCCGGAGCACTATGTAGCTGTCGAAGTAGAGGATCTTCTCCATGTCCTTGAGGGAGATGTCCACGATGTTGCCTATCTTCGACGGCAGGCTCTTCAGAAACCATATGTGCGCGACCGGGGAGGCCAGCTCGATGTGGCCCATCCGCTCCCGGCGGACCTTGGCCTGGATGACCTCGACCCCGCACTTCTCGCAGACCACGCCGCGGTGCTTCATGCGCTTGTACTTGCCGCAGTTGCACTCGTAGTCCTTGGTGGGTCCGAAAATCTTGGCGCAGAACAGCCCGTCCTTCTCCGGCTTGAAGGTCCTGTAGTTGATGGTCTCGGGCTTCTTGACCTCGCCCTTGCTCCAGGAGCGGATCTTGTCGGCGGTGGCGAGCGAGATCCGCACGTGGTTGAAGCTTATGGGGTCTTTGGGCTTCTGGAAATAGCTTGAGACGTCTTCCATTTATTTCTCCTCCTTCCCGCGGCGAGCCGCGGAAAACGCGGGAAGACGGCCTCCGGGGCGCCGGAGGCCGGAAAATCCTCGCAGGTCCGACGCGCCGCCGCTTTCCGGCGGCGGGCGCTCCCTGAGTCACGGGCCGGCCGCGGGGCGGCGGGCCCGGCTCCGGGGGGCCGCCCGGCCAAGGCGGTCCTCCCGGGCCGTCAAGGCTAGGACTCGTCGGGATCGGGCGCGGCGGCCGAAACGCCGCCGTTCCCCTCGGAGTCGGCCTCGCCCGCGTCGGAGGCGTCGCCCGGGGCGGAGGGCTTCTTCGCGGCCTTGCGGGCGGGCTTCTTCGAGGCCGCGCCGTCGTCGAGGGGGGCGGGGTCGGGCGGGCCCGGCTGCGCGTCCGGGCCGCCGGGGCCGTCCCGGTCCGCACCTTCCTCCGATACCTCTGCCGACGCCTTCTTGGCCGCGCGGGGCGCGGCGGCCTTGCGGGACCCGCCGTTGCCCTTGGCGGCGGCGGGCGCCTTGGGGCCGCCCGGGGGGAGCGCGTCGGGCGAGGCCGCTGGGCCGCGCTGGGCGCCGGCCGCGTCCTCCATGAGCTCGACGTCCAAAGCGAGCGACTGGAGCTCCTTCACGAGCACGTTGAAGCTCTCGGGGAGGCCGGCTTCCAGCGAGTTGTCGCCCTTCACGATCTTCTCGTACATGCGGGTGCGCCCGGTCACGTCGTCGCTTTTGACCGTCAGGAACTCCTGGAGGCTGTAGGCGGCGCCGTAGGCCTCCATCGCCCAGACCTCCATCTCGCCGAGCCTCTGGCCGCCGAACTGGGCCTTGCCGCCCAGGGGCTGCTGGGTAACGAGCGAGTAGGGGCCTATCGAACGGGCGTGGATCTTGTCGTCAACAAGGTGGTGGAGCTTCAGCATGTACATGACCCCCACGGTCACCTCGTTTTCGAAGGACTCGCCGGTGCGGCCGTCGCGCAGCACCGTCTGGCCGGTCACGGGGAGGCCCGCCTCGGAGAGGTAGCGGCGGATCTCGGTCTCGTCGGCGCCGTCGAAGACCGGGGTGGCCACGTGAAGGCCGTCCCGGGAGCGGGAGGCAATGTCCATGATTTCCTGGTCGTCCAGGCCGTCGCAGAAACGGGAGAAGTCCCGGTCGCCCAGTATGCTTTTGAGCTTCGCCTTGAGCGGCGCGGCGGAGGCCGCGTCCACCAGCTTCCCTATCTGGCTTCCCAGCTCCTTGGAGGCCCAGCCCAGGTGCGTTTCCAGGATCTGGCCCACGTTCATGCGGCTGGGCACGCCCAGGGGGTTCACGACCAGGTCCACCGGGGTCCCGTCCTCGAAGAAGGGCATGTCCTCCTCGGGGAGCACGCGGGAGACGACCCCCTTGGTCCCGTGGCGCCCGCACATCTTGTCGCCGACGGAGAGCTTCCTCTTTGTGGCCACGAAGACCTTCACGGTCTTGATGACGCCCGGGGGGAGCTCGTCGCCCTTCTGTATCTTCTGCTTCTTGCGCTCGAAGATCTCGTTGAGTATGTCCGTCTGCTCCTGGTAGAGGTTGAGGAGCCTCTCCACCTCGGCGCGGATGGCCCCGGCCTTGTCCTCGACGAAGCTCGCGGCCGCCCAGCTCTTCGGGTTCAAGCCCCGCACGGCCTCGGCGGTCACCTCGTCCCTCTTGCCGAGCTTCAGCTCCGGGGAGGCGTCGATGGTCAGGGGCAAGGCCGCGGCCAGCGTCTTGCCCTCCAGGAGCCCCACGAGCTGGGCCTGGATGTTCTTTGTTATGATGTGGTACTCGTCCTGCTTGTCCTTGTTCAGGCGTTCGATCTCCTCGGTCTCTATCTCCATCGAGCGCGAGCACTTCTCGGTGCCCTTGCGGTAGAAGACTCTGGCGTCTATGACGATGCCCTCGGCCCCCGGCGGGAGGCGGTACGAGGTGTCCTTCACGTCGTTGGCCTTCTCGCCGAATATGGCCCGGAGGAGCTTCTCCTCGGGGGAGAGCTGGGTCTCGCCCTTGGGCGTGACGCGCCCCACCAGGATGTCGTCGTGCTTGACGTAGGCCCCGATGCGCACGATGCCCGAGGCGTCCAGCTGGGAGAGGGACTCGTCGCCCAAGTTCGGGATGTCCCGGGTTATCTCCTCGGGTCCGAGCTTGGTGTCGCGGGCAACGACCTCGTGGACCTCGATGTGGACCGAGGTGAAGACGTCCTCGCGGACCAGGCGCTCGGACACCAGGATCGAGTCCTCGAAGTTGTAGCCGCCCCAGGTCATGAAGGCGACCATGACGTTGCGGCCCAGGGCGAGCTCGCCCATCTCCGTGGCCGGCCCGTCGGCCAGCACCTGGCCCTTCCTGACCGTCTCGCCGGGGCCCACGATGGGCCGCTGGTTGAAGCAGGTGGAGTGGTTGGAGCGCTGGAACTTGTTGAGCTTGTAGATCTGCACCCACTTGCCGTCCAGCCCGGCCGCGGGGTCGGTGTAGCGCATGACGATGCGGGAGGCGTCCGCGTCCTCCACCACGCCGTCGTAGGCCGCGAGCACCGTGACGCCCGAGTCCTCGGCCACCACCTTCTCGATCCCGGTGCCCACGAGCGGGGCCTCGGTGCGGAGGAGCGGCACGGCCTGGCGCTGCATGTTCGATCCCATCAGCGCGCGGTTGGCGTCGTCGTGCTCCAGGAAGGGTATGAGGGCGGAAGCCACCGACACCAGCTGGTTCGGCGAGACGTCCATGTAGCTCACGTCCTTCTTGCTCTTGATGACGTAGTTGCCGTCCTGGTGGCAGGAGATCTCGGTGTCCGCGAACTCCCCGTCGGAGGTGATGGGCACGTTCGCCTGGGCCACCGCGAGGTGGGCCTCCTGCACCGCGGTGAGGTAGTTCACGTCGTCCGTGGGCTTGCCGTTCGAGACCAGCCGGTAGGGGGTCTCGATGAAGCCGTGCTCGTTCACCCTCGCGTAGGTGGCCAGCGACACGATGAGCCCGATGTTCGGCCCCTCGGGGGTCTCGATGGGGCAGATGCGGCCGTAGTGGGTGGGATGCACGTCGCGGACCTCGTAGCCCGCGCGGTCGCGCGTGAGCCCCCCCGGCCCGAGAGCCGAGAGCCTGCGCTTGTGGGTGATCTCGGAGAGGGGGTTGTTCTGGTCCATGAACTGCGAGAGCTGGCTGGTGCCGAAGAACTCCTTGACAACCGCGGAGACGGGCTTGGAATTGATGAGATCGTGGGGGTCCAGCTCGGAGACGTCGTTGTTCATGGTCATGCGCTCGCGGATGGACTTGTCCATCCTGACCAGGCCCACGCGGTACTGGTTTTCCAAGAGCTCGCCCACGGCGCGCACGCGGCGGTTCCCCAGGTGGTCAATGTCGTCCACGACGCCCTCGGAGTCCTTGATGGACAGGAGCTCCTTCACGGCAGCCTTGATGTCCTCGCGGCAGAGGATGTTGGAGCCGTCCTGGTTCTCCAGCCGCGGGGGGGCGGCCTTCTTGCTCTTGAAGAGGCGCTCGTTGAGCTTGATGCGCCCCACCTCGGAGAGGTCGTAGTGCTCCGGGTGGAAAAAGAGGTTGTTGAAGTAGAGCTTCACCGCCGAGTCGTTCAAGGGGGAGCTGGGGCGGTTCTTCCGGAAAATTTCCGAAATCGCCTCGTCCTCGCCCTCCACCTGGTCCTGCGCCAGGGTGTCGCGGAAGGACGAGGAGGCGCGGTGCTCCTTGTCGACGTTCAAGGTGTTGATGAACAGGAACGGCACCTCGCGCAGGCCGGCCTGGCGGATGGCCGAGAGCGCGTCCTCCGTCAGCTCCTCGTTTATGCCGAGGAAGACCTCGCCCGTCGCGGGGTCGTAGACGTCGTCGGCGGCGTACTTGCCGAGGAAGTCCTCGGGGCGGGCGGGGAGGGTCTCTATGCCGCGCTCCTTGAGCCTCTTGACGTGGATCTTCTGGATCTGCGTGTTGCGGTCGTCGCGCTGGACCAGGTACTGCTGCCGGGCCTTGGGGTCCTGGGCCTTCCTGTCCTCGGGGGTCGCGTTCGCCGGGAGCGGCCGGTAGAAGGGGTTGGGCAGATCCGTCCAGATCTCGCTCCCGAGGAAGTGCTCGGCCGAGGGCACCCGCCTCAGCATGGAGCCGCCGTCGGTGAAGACGAGCCATTCCTTCTTGTAGAAATAGTCCAAAAGCTCCTTGGAGGAGTAGCCCAGGGCCTTTAAGAGCAGCGTTACCGGGAACTTCCTGTGGCGGTCGATGCGGGCGATTATGATGTCCTTGGGGTCGAACTCCAGGTCGAGCCATGAGCCCCTGGCCGGGATGACGCGGGCGCTGTAGAGGATCTTGCCTGACGAGTGGGTCTTGCCGCGGTCGTGGTCGAAGAAGATGCCCGGCGAGCGGTGGAGCTGGGACACTATGACCCGCTCGGAGCCGTTGATGATGAAAGTGCCCTTCTCGGTCATGAGGGGGAGGGTCCCGAAGTAGATCCAGCTCTCCTTGGCCTCCTTGGGCTTCTGCTTCGCCCTCGGGTCGTTCACGCCGTCGAAGGCCCCCGCGCCCTCGTCCTTGAGGCTGGACTGGTAGATCTCGAGCCCGACCCTTATCTTCAGGGGGGCCTCGTAGTTCATGCCCTTGGCGATGCACTCGTCAATGTCGTACTTGACCTCCTCGAAGGTGTACTCCTTGAAGACCAAGCGCACGTTGCCCTGGTAGTCGTCTATGGGGAAGACGCTGTTGAACACGGCCTGGAGGCCGAAGTTGCCCCGCTCGGAGGACAGCGTGTCCTTCTGCAGGAAGCGCTCGTAGGAGTGGCGCTGGATGTCGATCAAGTTCGGCATTTCGGTGACCTTGTCGGTCTTGCCGAAATTCTTCCGCAGGCGTAAGTGGCTGGCGGCTGTTGACATTTCTCCTCCGGCCGGGGGCGGGCGGCCACCCCCGCGCCTTCCGGGCCCCGGGGCCCGGAGGGCAAAAAAGCCTCATGCCCGCCCAGGCCGGCAGATCTGGCAACAGGCCGGCGGGGCGGGTGAGGCGATACCGTTCTAGGGCAGAGTAGATTCCAATGCGCTCGGCCTGACCCTTTTCCGGGCGCCCCCGGCGGGGGGCGGTGCCCCCTCCGGGGGGCGCTTTGAGGCGGAAGGCTCCGGGGGCGCGGCCCCCTCGGCCCTGGGCCGCGCGAGCGGCCCTTTCGGCACAGGCTGGCCGGGGGCGCGCGGCCAATAACGGCCTCCCGCCTCCGGCTGTAACTACAGCTTCCCTAGTCTGTCCGCGCTATGGCGGATCTGGCAATTGAATGTCTTCAGGGCTAAGTGGTTTCACCTCCCCCTCGGGGGCGGCGGGCGGCGGTTGAGGTGTTTGGTCCCGGGAGAATAGACCACCCGTCCTCCCGGGGGTTGCTAGGGCCCGCCGGAGGCGGCCGGGAAACCCGGCCGCCCGCGGACGGAACTGGACTCGAAGGGGCGCGGGGCCTGAAAGGCGGAAAAGGCCCGAAAGGCGGAAAAGGCCTCCGAGGCCCGAAAGGCGCAAGCCGTGCGGAAGGCTTCGCGCCCTACTTGATGTCGACCTTGGCGCCGAGGGCCTCCAGCTGCTTTTTGAACTTCTCGGCCTCCTCCTTGGTGATGCCCTCCTTCACGGTCTGGGGGGAACTCTCCACCAGGTCCTTGGCCTCCTTCAGGCCGAGGCCGGGCACGATGGCGCGGACCTCCTTGATGATGTTGATCTTCTGGGGGCCGACTTCGGTCAGGACCAGGGTGAACTCCGTCTGCTCCTCGGGCGGGGGGCCCGCCTCGGCCACGGCGGCGGGGCCGGCGGCGGCCACGGCCACGGGGGCCGCCGCGGAGACGCCGAAGAGCTCCTCGAGCTCCTTGACAAGCTCCGCGAGCTGGATCACGCTTATGTTTTTGAGATACTCGATTACGTCTTCCTTGGAAACGCTCATGGTGGATCTGTACTCCGATGCGCCCGCCTGACGCGGGCTTGAAGGGGCCCTAACGGCCCCCGGAAATGCTTGGGGATGCTGCAGGCCCGGCTTAACGGCTCAGGCGGCCCCGCCTTCCCCGGCCCGGGACTCGCCTATGGCCGAGATGAGGCGGACCAGCTTCTGGGGAACGCCGGCCAGCACGCGCACGAGAGAGCCCGGCACCGCGTTCAGGGTGCCCAGGAACATCGCCAGCAGGGCCGCCCTCGGCGGGAGCTGGGAGAGGGTCTTGATGTCGGCGGTCGTAAGGGCCTTGTCGCCCAGAACGCCCGCCTTCAGCTGGAACCGCTCCTCGTCCTTCGCGAACTCGGTGACGGCCTTGGCGAGCGCCACTGGGTCCCCGCTGGTGTAGGCCAGCGCGTTGTTGCCGACAAGGTGCGGCCTCAGGCTCTCCGCCCCGGCCTCTTCCAGCGCCAGCCGCGTCAGGGTGTTCTTGGCCACCCTGAAGCCGCCATCGGCGGCGCGCACCTTGGCCCTCAGCTGGTTCAGCGCGGTTACGGAAAGCCCCTTGAAGTCGGCGACGAAGACGGCCTGGGAGTCCCTGAAGATCCCCTTGAGCTCGGCCAGTACGGCCTTTTTCTTGTCTTTGTCCATGCCTAAAGGTATTTCCTCCTTTCCTGAAGAATGAAGGCGGCCCTAAAGGGCCCCCTTTTTCAGGGCCGAAGCCAGCCAGTGGTCAGCATCCACGGCCTCGGCCGGCGGCGTCCGCCATTAAGCCCCCCGCAGGGGGCGCCGGCTGTCTGTGGCCCGAAATTCGGAGCGGCGGCGCGTGAAACGCCGGCCGCCAAGGGGATACGGC
>JAIRZX010000090.1 GCA_031267005.1 Deltaproteobacteria bacterium | reverse complement strand
AGGGCTGACATTGACGTAACCTACAAAGACATTCACTATCTGCTGGAATTGAAAATCAAGGGTGCAAGAAGCAGGGAGAAATGCCTTGAACAGCTTTTCGGCTATATGGACAAATCCGGCAGCCCTGTCGGGTGGCTTGTCGTATTCGACATGGATTTCAAGAAGAGCTGGACTGAGAAATTAACCTGGAACACCCTGGAATACAGAGGCAAGACCATTAATGAGGTTGGCTGCTGAGAAAAACGCCCCGATCGCCTGCCGTTCCACGCGTTGACCGGACTGGCACAGCTTAATCTGGTTCAGCACGACGCCGACAGGATTTTCACATTCACGACTCAACCATCATGCTGATTTGACATGCTTTTCCTTGCGGCAGTCATGACGATGCAGTGAAAAAATGCCGGTAGAATCTCCCGAGCATCCCCGAAATCAGTTTCCGTATATCCTGACGGGCAGTACGGGTTAGTCTCCCGCGGGAAATCGAATCTTGGGACGGGAAAAGGCCTGATCGCTCGGCCCCATCATGCCGACGAAGGCTCATCGCGACGCGCGGTCATTCCTGCGGAAAGGGACAGGGACCGTCGTCGCGTCCGTGCCGAAGGATACTGTCCGCCTGCAACGAAACTTGGCCGGAAGTCTGCCTTACAGGCAGACCATGCGAGATCCAGGAAAGTTCGCGTATGGCGAAGAAATGCCATGAGGTTAGCCCGCATGTAGCAAAGACTACAAATTTTAATAATTTACTGGAGTATTGTCTGTCCGAAGGGGCAGGCCGGATCGGGCAAAACATCCTTCATGCGGGACGATCGAACGGCCGGGCCGCTTGAAAGATACCCGCGGGGAACTGCCGAGAGGCGATTGAGGCTTCGGGACGCTTTGGCCAGGCTTTGTTTTCAGAGCGCCTCAGCTCCGCACCTATGCGGGCGACGGAGTTTGAACAAGCGGGGCAGCCGCGCGGGGTTAAGCCTGCTTGGCCAGTCGCCCAGGGCAATCCTGCCGGGCAGGCCCGCGCTTCAAGCGGGCGGCTTTCGACGCGCGGGCCGGGATCCGTGCTGGACAGATCAATTTTTTTGTGATTCCTAATGAGGGCCGGGCATTATGAGCTATGTTTTGGCATTTTCCGGAACGCCGGTAAGGGGGGGCACGATCGAGAAGGGCCTCAGGATGGTCCTGGACGCGGCCGGCGCCGAACGGAACGAGCTCGTCCGCCTGTCGGAGTTGGACCTGCGGGTCTGCCTTGCCTGCAAGAAGTGCGTAAAGACCAACAGGTGCGTCATCAAAGACGACGCGAACGCCCTTCTGGACAAGATCGAGGAGGCGGACGCGTTTGTCATGAGCGGTTACCCGAGCTTCGGGTCCCTTAACGCGCTCATGAAGCTCTTTATTGAGCGGAACTGGCCGCTCCGCCACAACAGCGTGCTGACCAGCGGCAAGACGGGCGCCGCGGTCGTAGCGGGCGCCTCCATGCTGGACGAGCTGGACGCCTACTTCCGGCATTACTTCGAGGGGTACCTGGCCATGGCCTTCCAGGGCACTTTGAAGCTCCGCGGGAACGTACCCTGCATGAGCTGCGGCTACGGGGAGGGCTGCATCGGGAGCGGCTTCCTGCGGGAGCACGGCCCGGGCGCCAAGATCACCCCGGACAAGTTCTACGATCCCGACGGGGACCCAGGCGCCAGGGAGAGGGCCAGGGCCTTGGGCGAGGCCATCGGGGGTTCCGCGGCCGGTTCCAAGCCGTCCAGCCCCCTTGGCGTTTAAGGGGGCGGCCGGGGCCCGAATCCGACGCCCCCACTTCCCGTCGCGACTTCCATGCCCGGAGGGGGAGGGCGGGGCCCCTTCGGCGGCCCGCTCCCTTTTTCCTGCGGCGGCGGGGCCAGCGGCCTGGCGGCGCCCTTTTCCAGCCGCAGGGCAGTTAACCTCGCGGCAGGCGGTGGAGGGCGCCCGGGAGGCGGCTCCTGCGGCGGGATGCACCGGCGGGAGTCGGACGCGGGCGAACTGCCGGTCTCATGGCGACGGTTCCAGCGAAAATCAGGCCGGCGGGGCTGCTCGCGGCTCCGGGTCAACGCCGTTCGCCGCGTTCCGGTAAAACGCCTTCGCCGCGCTCCGGTAAAACGCCTTCGCCGCGCTCCGGAGAGGGCCCGGGCGATGCCGCAGAAGCGCCCGCCGGAAGGGAGGGCGCCCTCCTGAGGGCTGTCCGGCATGCCCGGGGGCTTGCCCGGCATGGCGGGTGCCGAGCCCCTGGCGCCCGTCCGATAGGCGCGTGCCGCCTGGCGGTGAAGAT
This sequence comes from Deltaproteobacteria bacterium, assembly GCA_031267005.1. Classification (GTDB taxonomy): domain Bacteria; phylum Desulfobacterota; class Desulfarculia; order Adiutricales; family Adiutricaceae; genus JAIRZX01. Next base: position 9,482 of record JAIRZX010000090.1, on the reverse strand, counting down.
AACCGCCCGGCCCGGGAGGCAAACTCGAGGGTACGGCCGTCCGGGCTACGCCTGGCGGCTCAGAACAGGGAGGCGCGGCTGCAGCCGCCCGGGCTCGGTTCCCCAACATCCCTTATGTCCGTCAACGAAACGGTCGGCATGAGCTCCAGGCCCTCCGGATCGAGCTGGTTTTTCACTTGGAGGTCGTAGCGGAAAAATGTTTCCCGCGGGATCTCCGCGAGCAGGGCGGTCTTTGCCGTGTCGAGGGCCAACCCCACGCGATGGAGGCCCTTCCCGGCCTGGACCGTGGCCCGGGCCGGAGAGCCGTCTCCTCCGGGCTCGTAGCCGCAGAAGATGCCCAGGACGTTGTCTCCGGCGTAGTCGACGGAGCCCTCGCCGCCCGTTGCGCAGAGGCCCGGGGAGGCCTCCGTCCCGGGGGCGGGCGCGAACGCCGTCATAAACGAAGAGGCCGACATCGAGTCGGACAGCTCGTCGTACTCGTAGGTTACGTTCAGGTCGAAGGTTATGGCCGTGCCCGGCTTCAGCCGCGACAGGCTGAGGTTGACGTCGCTCGACCCGAACCCGGTAAAGATGATCTGCTTGCCCGTTCCGTTCGCCACTACCGCGTAGCGGGGGGCGTCGGATTCCGGCTCCTCATGGTAACTGCAGAAGAACGCGGCCTGCCCTCCGTCGGCGTACACGGTAACGGGATCCGGCTGGGCTGAAGCGCGTGAGGGCTGGATTAAGGCCGCGGCGGCGGCGCAGAACGCGAGGGCTGCGGCGGCTGCTGCGGGGAAACAGGGTTTCATGCGGGTCGATCCTTTCAGGGGAAGCCAGCGCAAACTCCGGGCGTCGGGAGGCTTCCCGGCGAGGCGGGGAAACCGCGCGGCGCAATCCCGGCCCCGCCTAGGGTTCAGGCCGGATACGTCTCGGCGGAGTTTCAGCGCTTTCGGGGCTTGAAGTTGCGGCGAGGTGAGGGCGGCCCGCCGGTGGCGCTCGGAAGTCCGCCTCCGCCCCTACCCCTACCCAGGCGCCCGTCCTCAGGGCTTGCCCGCCCGTCTTGGGGATATCTAGCGAGGTCAGGGTCAGATAGGGAGCGGGCGGGGCCGAGCTTGCGGGTCTCCGGGGCTAGAACAGCGTGGAGCGGCTGCAGCCTCCGGGGGCAGGTTCGCCTGCCGCCTGCCTTATGTCGGTCATGGAAACGATTGGAGGGAGCTGGCTGCCGTCCGGCGAGAACTGTCTCTTAACTTGGAGGTCGTAATAAAAAAACGTTTCCCTGGCGATCGACGCGAGCTGGGCGGTCTTGGCCGCGTCGAGGGACACCGCCATGCGCTGGAGCCCCTTTCCGGCCTGGACGGAAACCTGGCCGGGGGCCCCCCCCTCGCCGGGCTCGTAGCCGCAGAAAATGCCTAATATATAGACGCCGGTGTAGTCGAGCGACTCCTCTCCCGGTTGCCGGCAGACGCCCGGAGGGCCCTCGTCCTCGGGGTTCAAGGCGAACGCGGTCATAAACGAGGTGGCCTGCATGCCGCCTCCTGACTCGTCGTAGCCGTAGGTCACGTTCAGGTCGAAGGTTATGGCCGTGCCGGGCTTGAGGCGGGACAGGTTGCGGTAGTCCTTGGTCGTGGCGAGCCTGGCGTCAATTACGGACTTGCGCGTTCCGGTCGTGACGACCGCGTAAGGAGGGTTGTCGCCGGATTCAGACTCTACGTACTCGCAGAAATAGGCGCCCTGCTGGTCGTCGGCGTACACGGCGGAGGTGTCGGGCTGGGCGAGGGCGGGGGCAGCCGGGAGGAAGGCCGCGGCCGCGGCGGAGCATGCGAGCGCGACGGCTGCGGTTGCGGCTGCGGAATAGCGGTGTGGCATGTGTTTTGCTCCTTACTTTCGGGCCAGCTGGAGTCACGTAAGTTTGGCGGGGACGCGGGGCGTCCGCCATGCGCCTATCCCGCGAGCGGCGCAGGGTTCAAAGTGGATTTCGTCCGATATTTTATTTTAATCCTTCGGCAAGCCGAGTGTCAACGGGCTTCGGGGCCGACTTTAGCAGGGACTCATTCCATTATCTGGATGGAGCCGGCGCGTTCCCGCGAACTGACGCAGCTCGCCTCCGAATTCGGTGCCCGGCTCCTGAGTTCTGAGTCAGGCTCCTGTGCCCAGAGTCCGGCTCCTGAGTTCTGAGTCCGGCTCCAGGACTCTGCGCCCGGCCCCAGGACTCTGCTCAGCGCCCGGCTCCAGGACTCCGGGTCCGGCTCCAGGACTCCGGGCCCGGCTCCAGGACTCGGCGTCCGGTTCACGCCATGTGGTATAATCCCCTGCCGGTTCCCTCGCGGCCGTTCCCGTGCGCTTACTGCTTTAGAGTTGCGGCGAACGGCCCTAGCGGCCCGCTCCTTCCGCCTCGGCCGCTAAAGAGGCCGGGCGACCGCTCTCTGGCAACGATTGAAAAATTACTCCCTGATTTAAGGAAGACGCCGTGCAGGAAGCATCCGGGCTCACCATGGGGCTGAGCATCACCTCTCCCGAGATACGGGCGTTGGAGTTAAACCGGCTCGAAGTCCTCGAGGCGGCCGTCGAGATATTGACGGAGGAACTTCGCCTGCCTTCCGCAACGGCGGGGCCGGCCGATCTTGAGACTCTGTCGACTGAAAACGACCTTGGTGCCCTCTTATCGATCCTTGAACGGTTCGCTGAGGCCAAGCCCCGCCTGTTGCGCGCCCTGAAGGGAAGGGCGAAGGCCCTGGGCGCTTTCCATCCCGACACCGTTGGCACATATTACAACCTGGGCCGGGCCCTTTTCGAACTCGGCGAATACGAAGCTTCGGCGCCGCGCCTGGCCCGGGCCTTGGAGGGCTGGAAAAAGGCCCTGGGGCCTTTGCACCCGCGGGTGTCCCTGGCCTCTATCAGCTACGGGAAGGCGCTTCTTTCTACGGGCAGGGCCCAGGAAGCGCTCCGAAGCTTCCGCGAGGCCCATGACGCGGCGTCGGGATCCGTGGGGGACACCCACTCGCTCGCCTTGGCGGCCACGACCGGAGCGGGCGAGTCGCTCATGAAACTGGGCAAACCTCAGCTCGCGGGGATATTCCTGAGGGATGCCTTTAAGCTTTCCGCCGAGCACCTGGGGCCCGGCCAGTTCCAGACGGTGTCGACCGCGATATGCTTGTCGAACGCCTTGACCGCCATTGGACGGCGTGAGCAAGCGCTGAAGGTCCTCCGCTCGACGCTGAAGGCCGCGCAAACCTCCCGCGACGCGACTTACGGGGCGACGCAGGCGGTCATCCTCGCCGCGGGCGCCCTCGCCAGGGCCCTCCAGGGCGCCGGCGACACCTTCGGGACCCTCAAGGCCTGCGGGGTGAAAGCCTTGGCGATGATGGAACTCCCCTTCCCTGCCGGAGAGGACACGCTCCGAAGCCACATGAAGCTCGCCGAGCTGCTGCTCGAGGGGGTTTCGATTTCCCAGGGCGAGGCCATTCTAGCCAAAGTTGCCGAACGCTTCGAACAAGATTTCGGGCCGGGTTCCACCGCGGCGGCGGAGGCCTTGGAACTCCGGGCCGCCTCTCGCCGCAAGCGCAGGGGCGGCGCGAAGCCCGTCAGGTCATGGGCCCCGATGCGCCCCCCCCGCTAAAAGGAACTGGAGCCCGGGGGGCGCGCCGACCCGAGCCGAGCCCTCGCCGGACGCTCGCCAGCAAGCCCCGCGCCCGGATACGGGGGCACGATCAGGCGCCCCGGCCTTTTCCGCTCAGCCGAGATTGCTTCGCTCCAGCCTAAACGGGCGGGGAGCCGCTACGGGCGGCCGTTCTCTGGCCTCGCTCGAAGAAATGCTTTTGAAAGGAAGCCGCAGTGCAGGAAGTGTCCGGGCTCGCCATGGGGCTGAGCATCACCTCTCCCGAGATAAGGGGGTTGGAGTTAAACAGGCTCGGAGTCGTCGAGTCCGCCATCGAGGAATTGGATGCGGCGCTTCGCCCGGTTGCCGCAGCGGCAGGAGCGGCCGATCTTGAAACCCTGTCGGCTGAAAACGACCTGGGGGCCCTCCTGTCGCTCCTTGGACGGTTCTGGGAGGCCAAGCCTCACCTGGTGCGCGCCCTGAAGGGCAGGACGAAGGCACTTGGCGCCTCCCATCCCGACACCGTGGGCACCTCTTACAACCTGGGCCGGTGCCTTTCCGGTCTCGGCGAATACGAGGCTTCGTTTCCCCATCTGTCCCGGGCCTTGAAGGGCTGGAAAAAGGCCTTGGGGCCTTTGCACCCGCGGGTGTCCCTGGCCTCGATTAGATACGGTAAGGCGCTTTTGGCTTCGGGCAGGGCCCAGGAAGCGTACCGAAGTTTCAGCGAGGCTCATGATGCGGCGTCGGAATCCGTCGGGAAAACCCACTCGCTCGCCTTGGCGGCCTTGACCGGAATGGGCGAGTCGCTCTTGAAACTGGGCAATCCTCCGTTCGCGTCGGTCCTCCTGGGGGAAGCCTTTACGATTTCTTTCGAGCGCCTGGGGCCTGGCCATATCCAGACGGTGTCGACCGCCGTAGCCTTGGGGCGCGCCTCGAACGCCATTGGACGGCGGGAGACAGCGCGGAAGCTCCTCAGCTCGTCGCTGAAGGCCGCCCTAGCCTCCGACGATACGACTTACGGATGGACGCGGACGGTCATCCTCGCTGCGGGCGCCCTCGCCGGGGTCCTTCAGGACGCCGGTGACACCTTCGGGTCGCTCAAGGCCTGCGGCGTGAAAGCATTGGCGATGATGGAACTCCCCTTCCCTGCCAGAGAGGATGAGCTCCGCAAACATATGGAGCTCGCCGAGCTGCTCCTTGAGGGTGTGTCGATCTCCCACGGCGAGGCAATTCTCGCCAAAGTAGCCGAACGCTTCGAACAAGAGTTCGGGCCGGGCTCCCCCGGAGCCGAAGAGGCCTCGGCGCTCCTTGCCGCCTCTCGCCGGAAGCGCAAGGGCGGCTCGAAACCCGCCCGGCCAAGGACCCGGAAGCGTCCCCCCCGCTAAAACGGAACTTGAGTCGGAGGGCGCACCGAGCCGTGCGTCCGCGCCGACGCCCCTCGCATGCGCAGTGCCAGGATACGGGGGCCCGTTCCGTAGCCCCGGCCTTTCCGCGCCCCCGGTATTGCTTAGCTCCAGCCTTAACGGTAGGGGAGCCGCTACGGGCGTGAACGGCTGCGGGCGGGGAGAGGCAGCCGGCCCCTTTCCGGCAGCCGCCGGGGCTCCCCCCCCGAAAGGCATTCCGGCCGCTGGCCGGGGAGTTCCGCAGGGAAAATCCGGGCTCCCGCCGCGTCCGCGCTCAGGTGGTTTCGGTCTTGCTGGAAAGCGGATTTTTTAACCCGTCCGGGGGTCCGATCCGACGGTCCGGGGTCCGGCGGGTTCCCGCTTGACAGCCATCCCCGGAAGGTCTATCTTAAAACCAAGCCGGAGGACCCGATTCGGGCCTCCTGCGCGGTTCCGACGTCCAAGAGCCTTCTGAGGCGGAAGACCGCGCGATCCCGGGCGTTCCGGGGGACGCTTTCCCGCTCCCCTCCCGCCCTTCGCGCGTCAAGCCCGCCGCTCCGCCGGGCCTGGCGCTTTTTTTTTAGACCCCCGCCGTTTCCGGACCCCTCCTGAACCGCCCCTTCCGGACGGGCGGGGCCGCGCGGCGGAAAAATCCGTATCCGTAAACGCCCGGGGAGGGGATCTGAGGAGTCCGCCGATGGCTGAGACGAGGGTGGCAGTGCTGGGGGTGGTGGTGTCCGACCCAGACTCGGTGGAGGCGCTGAACCAGATCCTCCACCAGTACTCGCAGTACATAATAGGGCGCATGGGCATCCCCTACAGCGCCAAGAAGATAAACCTCATAAGCGTGGCGGTGGACGCCCCCCTGGAAGCGATAAGCGCCCTCGCGGGCAAGATAGGGAAGCTCCCCGGGGTGAGCGCCAAGACCGCCTATTCCAACGTGGTGACCGTAATTGAGCAGGACGAGACGGCTGACTGACGCCTTGGAGCGGGACGGGACCCTCCCCGCGGACGGCTTCGCGGAGCTTATACGCGGCCGGACGCCGGAGTCGGCCGGCTACCTCTTCGCCAAGGCCTCCGAGGCCAGGGACCGGGTCTTCGGGAAGGCCGTGTTCATGCGGGGGCTCCTGGAGTTCTCCAACCATTGCGCGAACGACTGCCTGTACTGCGGCATCCGCCGCTCCAACCGCTCGGTCGAGCGCTACCGCCTCTCGGGCCCCGAGATCCTGGAGGCCTGCTCGGCCGGGCACGGTCTGGGCTTCAGGACCTTCGTGCTCCAGAGCGGCGAGGACCGCTTCTACGGCCCCGGGCTCGTTGCGGGAATCGTCTCCGAGATTAAGGCCAGCTTCCCGGATTCGGCCGTCACCCTCTCGCTTGGCGAGCACCCGACGGAGAGCTACGCCCTCTGGCGCAGGGCCGGGGCCGACCGTTACCTGCTGCGCCACGAGACCCGCGACCCGGCGCACTACGCCTCGCTCCATCCCAGGGGCATGGACGTGGAGGCCAGGGTCAGGTGCCTTTACGCCTTGAAGGGGCTGGGCTACCAGGTCGGCTGCGGCTTCATGGTTGGGACCCCCGGGCAGACCCCGGAGCTCCTGGCCCGTGACCTCCTGTTCGTGAAGGAGCTGGGGCCCCACATGGTGGGCATCGGGCCCTTCATACCCCACAGGGACACGCCGCTCGCCTCCGCCCCCCCGGGGGACGTGGACGAGACGCTCTACCTCCTGGCCATATTGCGGCTCATGGGGCCCAAGCTCCTCATCCCGGCCACCACCGCCCTTGGCACCCTGGACGGGACCGGCCGCGAGAAGGGCGTCATGGCGGGCGCGAACGTCATAATGCCCATACTGACCCCCGCGGCGGTCCGCGGCAAGTACCTGCTTTACGACAACAAGATCTGCACCGGGGACGCCTCGTCGGCCTGCCGCGCGTGCGTCCAGCGCCGCATGGAGTCCGTCGGCCACAGCGTGAGCCTGGGGCGCGGCGACCATCCCGATCTCGGCGCCGGGCCGCCGGCCCCCGGCGGGCCCTCGCCTGCGCCCGGATTTTCCGCCTCGCGCCCGCTCCCACCCGCCGCGCGGGGTGCCCCTCCGGACGTCCCGGCCCCGGAGGCGCGGTAGCGTCCGGCCGCGTCCTTTGCCCCGTACCCGGCCATCGGGTCGGCTCGCGCCCCGGTGCCGCCGGCCGTTTCCGGCCGGGCGCGGGGGCCTGAAAGCCCGAGAAACTTACAGCTGACGGGGAGGACCGGCGTCCCACCCGGAAGGAGTCCCAAATGTACGATCCGAAATCCCTCCGCGCCCAGGAGTTCATCGACCACGGCGAGGTGCTGGAGAGCCTTTCCTGGGCCTCCGAGAACAGCAAGGACGGGGCCGTGATCCGGTCGATAATCGAGAAGGCCAGGCTCAGGAAGGGGCTCCCCCACCGGGAGGCCCTGGCCCTGCTCGACTGCGAGGACCCGGAACTGAACGCCGAGATACTCGCGCTGGCCAAGCGGATCAAGATGGACTACTACGGCAACCGGATAGTCATGTTCGCGCCCCTTTACCTGTCCAACTACTGCGTGAACGGGTGCCTGTACTGCCCCTACCACTCCACCAACAAGAACATCGCCCGGAAGAAGCTCTCCATGGAGGACATCGTGCGCGAGGTGACCGCGCTCCAGGACATGGGCCACAAGCGCCTTGCCCTGGAGGCGGGGGAGCACCCGGCCATGAACCCCATCGAGTACATCCTGGAGTCGATAGCCGCCATCTACTCCATCAAGCACAAGAACGGCGCCATCCGGCGCGTGAACGTGAACATCGCCGCGACTACGGTCGAGAACTACGAAAAGCTCCGTGACGCCGGCATCGGCACCTACATCCTCTTCCAGGAGACCTACGACCGCGCGGCCTACAGCGAGCTCCACCCCTACGGGCCCAAAAGCGACTACGACTGGCACACCGAGGCCATGGACCGGGCGCAGTTCGGGGGCATCGACGACGTGGGGCTTGGCGTCCTCTTCGGGCTGGAGAACTACCGCTACGAGTTCGCGGCGCTCATGATGCACGCCGAGCACCTGGAGGCGGTCCACGGCGTGGGGCCGCACACCATTAGCGTGCCCAGGGTCCGCGCCGCCGACGACATAGACCCTGGCGCCTTCCGGGGCGGGATAACGGACGACACCTTCGCGAAGATAGTCGCCTGCATCCGCATCTCCGTGCCCTACACCGGCATGATAGTCTCCACCAGGGAGTCGCGGGAGTGCCGCGAGAAGGTCCTGGAGCTGGGGGTCTCCCAGATCTCCGGCGGCTCGCGCACGAGCGTCGGCGGCTACTTCGAGCGGGAGACCGAGAACTCCTCCCAGTTCGAGGTGAACGACAACAGGAGCCTGGACGAGGTGATAGGCTGGCTCATGGAGCGCGGCCACATCCCCAGCTTCTGCACCGCCTGCTACCGCGAGGGGCGCACCGGCGACCGCTTCATGGCCTTGTGCAAGAGCGGCAAGATATTGAACTGCTGCCACCCCAACGCCTTGATGACCCTGAAGGAGTACCTGGTGGACTACGCCACCCCCAGGACCTTGGAGATGGGCAACGCGCTCATCGACTCCGAGATAGGCGTCGTGCCCAACGCCAAGCTGAGGGCCCTGGTCGCACGCAAGCTCACGGAAATCGAACAGGGGGCCAGGGACTTCAGGATCTGAGGCCACCCGTCCCGGACGAATCCCGGCCGGGAGGGGCGCCTTCCCGCCTGCCTCCCCGGGCCTCCCCGATCCTTTCAGTCCTCCCCGATCCGTTCTGGCCGCCCCCGTCTTCGCTGCCGGGGGGCGGCCTTTCCTTGTTTACGGGGAGGGGGGAGGCCTGGAGACGGGAAGGGGGAGGCCGGAGGGGGTTGCAAGAGGAGGGAGGCGGGAGGAAGCCTGAGGTTGCCGGTGGAGGTCGCCCACGAGCCGGGAGGCCCGGGCGGGTGCGGATTCGAAACAGGATCCGGAACCGGAACGGATCCTGATCCGGAACGGCTCCTGATCCGGAACCGTAAGGGAAGCTGAGCCGGAACGGAACCTGAGCCGGAAGGGAACCTGAGCCGGAACGGAACTGAGGGATTGGCGATGATGCGCTGCCGCATTGTCCCCGGAACCTCTAGCGGTCTTTCGCCTGGAGAAGTCCGAAGCTCTTCCGCCGTTTCGCTTGTCGCCGCCCAGTGCTGCCGAGCCCTCGCTGGCGGCGGGGTACGGGTCAGAGGGAGGAGGCACCCCGTTACAGACTGGCGGAAAAGGCTGATTTTTAATTTTTTTGGGATATAATGCCATATCTATTCGGTCGGCGTCCGCCAGCGGCGTTCCAGTTGACCAGTCGCCCCCCCGCCAAGGGGAGCCGCAGCGTAAGCCAGTACGCTTTCCTCCCTGCAAAAAACAGGATAAGCTTATGACCCAAGTCAGGAAGAAAAAAGTCGTTTCCGTTCCGCCGTCCGCCCTTGCCGGGACGAAGCCCAAGGCCGCCGCGCAGAATCCCCGCGCTGCCGGGACGAAGCCCAAGGCCGCCGCG
>JAIRZX010000067.1 GCA_031267005.1 Deltaproteobacteria bacterium | reverse complement strand
CCGAATACCGGAACTGCCGTTCACCGGCTTTGATCCGGCCTCCCGGGAGGCGGCGCCTGGGGCGGCGCCTCCGGCGGTCCCGGCCCTGGCGGAGAGCCGGCCGCGCCGGGCGGTTCCGGCGCGGGGGACGGCGGGAAGCAAGCCTCCCCCGTCGGCGGTGACGCGGCGGAGGCACCGGCGGCCCCGCCGGAGGACGACTCCGTCGTGTACGGAATTAACCTGTGGAGCGGCTTCAAGCCCGATACCGACTACGTAGCGACGTTCAAGAAGGGCCTGACGGACGTCTTCGGGCAGACGCTCGCGGAAGACGCGGTCGTGCGTTTCAGGACCGGCCCTTTCGAGCCTTCCGCCGCGTTCAGGCGCCCCGACGGCGTAATGGAGTCGGCCTTCCCTGCCGTCTTGCCCGTTAACGTCCGAAACATGGCCCGCGTCCCGGTTTTCGGGAAGGTCATGAACGACGCGCAGACGGCGGCCTTTCTGGAGCTCTGGCCCTACGGCATGGGCGACGGGCCGGTAGGCTGGATGCCCGGAGAGGCCGAGCCCTGGGTGGAGGCCGCCCGAAGGGGCGGCGGCCCCGGCGGCGCCGTATTGGAGGTGAAGCCCGACGCGGACACTTCCAAGGCCATGGCGACCCAGCCCGTCGCCCTTTCCGAGCTTTTCAAGGGGCGCGAGAAGGACGGGGTCATCTTCGCGGGCACGGGAGCTTCGGGCAACAATTCCTTCGGGCTCTACCAGGTGACGGACCTGTCCCTGACGGTCAAGGTCGGATCCGAAGGGTCCCTGGCCTGGGTGACCAGGCTCTCCGACGGGAAGGGGGTCGGAGAGGCGACGGTCGTCGCCATGGACTGCGAGGGCAACCAGCTGTGGAAGGGCGAGACCGGCTCGGACGGGCTGGCCGGCTTCCCCGGCGGCAAGGAGCTCTCGGGAGGCGCCGCCCCCACGTGCAAGAGCGACTTCTCGAACGCGAAGGTGCATTTCAGCGCCTCGAAGGGCGCCGAGCGCGTCTTTTGGAGCCTGGGCTGGAACACCGGCTTCTACCAGGGCATGTTCGCCGACTTCTGGGATCCCATGGGCGGCGACTGGACGGACGCGTTCCTCGTCAGCTCGCAGCCGATATACAAGCCCGGAGAGACGGCCAGGTTCAAGGTCATAGCCCGCCGCTTCACCGGCGACGCGGTCCTGCCCGTTCCCGCCGGCCCGGCGCGCGCGATAATAGCCGACCCCGAAGGCGAGGCGGCCTGGGAGGGACCGATCGAGATAGGCGAGTACGGCACTGCCGCCATAGACTGGAAGATCCCGCCGGGTTCCCCTTACGGGGACTGGAAGGTCGTCCTCGACTTCGATCCCGGCGAAGGGCGCTCCGCGTCCTCGCTCCTCTACCCCTACCGCGCGTCCGACTACGCCCAGGCGGGCACGTTCAGGGTGAGCTTCTACAGGGCGCCGGCCTTCGAGCTTTCCCTGGGCGAGATGAAGGACGCCTACGCGGGCGACAAGGTCAGCTTCTCGGTGAAAGGCGCCTACCACTACGGCGCTCCCCTGGACTCGGCCGAGGCTGACTTCGAGCTCCGCTACGAGCCGGAGTGGGGCTTCTCCCCTCCAGGTTTCGATTCCGGCTGGAACTTTACGGCCCGGACCGCCCTGGAGAAGGATTCGGAGGGCGGCTGGCAGTCCGATCCCGTCCCGCCGGGCAAGACGGCCGAGGGGAGTTCGGCTTTAAGCCCCGAAGGCGCGGGCTCGTTCGAGGCGGAGATACCCAAGGACGGGCCGCCGGTCCCGAAGTTGTTCACCCTGGCCGTGACGGCCAAGGACAAGGACTCGAGGGCCGTCACCCAGAGCGGCTCGTTTACCGCCCACCCGGCGGACGTCTACCTGGGCTTGAAGCCGGCGGCCTACCTGGGCGAGGCCGGGAAGCCGATGAAGGTATCCGTGGCGACCGTGGCTCCGGACGGCGAGGCCAGCCCCGGCGAGACGGCGAAGGTCTCCCTGTTCCGCCGCACGTGGGCGAACGCCCGCCGCATGACCCCCGGAGGGTATTACTCGCTGGTCAGCGAGCTGACCGACACGCTCGTGTCCGAAACTGAGACGAGGAGCGGCGGGGAACCGGTCGACGTGGAGCTCACCCCCCTCCAGGGCGGCATGCACTACGCCGTGGCCGAGCTCCACGACTCCAAGGGCCGCAAGGCGATGGCCTCCTGCGACTTCTGGGTCGCCGGCGAGGGCGCCTCCTGGCGCACTGAGGACGAGTTCGGAGTGGAACTTTCCGCCGACGCCAAGGAATACAAGCCCGGCGACACCGCCAAGATCCTGGTCCAGAGCCCCTTCAGCCAGGGCACGGGGCTCCTTACCGTCGAGCGGGGGGGGCTGCGCGAGGTCCGCACCTTCGATCTGGCGGGAGGGGCGCCGGTGCTGGAGATCGCCTTGGGCGAGGACGACGCGCCTTCGGTATACGCTTCGGTGCTGCTCGTGCGGGGCCGCACGGCCCCCCCGCCGAAGGGCGGCGGCGCCGATTTGGGCCGCCCCGCGTTCCGGAGGGGTTACCTCACCCTTAACGTCCTCTCGGACCGCGACAAGCTGAAGGTCGAAGTGACCCCCGCCGAGGCCGAGTACAGGCCCGGCGACCGGGTCAACGTGAAGGTAAGCGCGTCGGACGCCTCCGGCGCCCCCTTCTCCGACGGGGAGGTCGCTTTGGTCGCGGTCGACGCCGGGCTGATCCAGATAGGCGGCGACTCGGCCTTCCATCCGGAGGAATTCCTTTGGCAGGCGCTTCCCCTGCGCGTCCAGACCGCTGCGTCCCTCGCCACGGTCTTAAACGCCCGCAACTGGTCCGAGAAGGGCGGCCGGGCCGACGCCGCGGCCCCCGGGGGCGGCGGCTACGAGGCCTCGGCGGACGGCGAAATCCGGCGCGACTTCAGATCCGTAGCCCACTTCGAGCCCGCGCTCAAGCTGAACGCCGACGGGGAGGCCGTAACCGGATTCACCCTTCCGGACAACCTCACCACCTTCAGGATCTTCGCGGTGGCGACCGGCAAGGGCCGGGCGGCGGGGACCGGGGAGGCCAAGCTCACGGTGACGCAGGATCTGGTACTCCGCGCCTCTTTGCCCAACCACCTGACCGCGGGCGACCGGTTCGCCGCCTCGGCCATAGTTACCAGCCGCGCGGCGGGCGAGGGCCAGCTCACGGTGTCAATCCGCCCCTTGGGCGGCATCGAGCTTCTGGACGACGGGAAAAAGACGGTGGCCGTCAAGCCCGGGGAGAGCGTGGAAGTGTCCTTCAACGCCAAGGCGGTCAAGGTCCGGGAAGCCGAAGCGGAAAAGCCGGCCGTGCCCGGCGGTACCGGGGAAGCGGGACGAGCGGCCGGGACGGACGGGGCTGCCGGTGCCGTTGGAACTGACGGGACGGACGGTACCGGCGGAACTGGCGGGACGGACGGGGACGGAGCGCCCGCCTCCGGGACGCCCCGCCCCGGTTTCCTTTCGGTCGGCTTCGACGCGTCTTTGGGCGCCTCGGCCGACAGGGCTGAGTATTCGGTCCCAGTGGGCGACGCCGGGCGCGCGACGACGGACGCGACCTTCTCCATAGCGGGGGCGGGCTCGGAAATGCCCGAAACGAAGCTCCCCGAGGGGGCCGATCCCGACCGCGGGGGTTTGGAGCTCGCCTTCTCGCCCGGGGTATTGGGGCTCCTGGACGTCCCCTTGGCGGCGCTGGCGGCCTACCCCTACGACTGCCTCGAGCAGTCGACCTCCAAGGCGGCGGGCGCTCTGTTCGAGCTCCGCCTGAACGGGAACGCCGGGGGCGGCCCCGGCGCGACGGCCGGGGGCCGCCGCGCGGAGCTCAGGGACAAGGTGGCCAAGCAGGTGGCGCTGATAGCCTCCCGCTCTATGGACGGGGGCTTCGCCTCCTGGCCGGGGGCCGACCGAAGCTCGCGCTCGCCGGTATTGACCGCCTGGGTGCTCGACTTCCTCGTGGAAGCCAGGGCTGACGGCTTCGAGGTCCCGAACTCGCTCGTGAGCGATTCGGCGGGCTACCTGCGGGACGAGCTCGCGAACGCGGCCCCCCCGCCCCCGAAGGACCCGTCCGCCGACGATCCCCGGGATTACAGTTCCGTCAAAGAGGCGCCCTGCGCCCTCTGCGGCTCGGACGCGGCGCAGCTCTACGTCATGGGGGCGGCGTTCAGGGCGGGGCTCCCGATGGAGGGGACCCTGGAGCCCTTCTACGCCAAGCGGGCGGCTTTGGGCCTCCCGGAAAGGTTATTCCTCCTAAGGGCCGTCGAGGCCCTGCCGCCCTCGCGGGTCCGGACCTCCCAGCTCATGGAGCTCATCCCCATGGCGGCCTCCGAGATCGAGATCTCCGGGGTCACCGCGCAAGTGAAGGATCCTGACGGGAGGGAGGCGACCCACTTGTGGATAACCGGCCAGAACGATTTGACGGCCCAGGCCCTGCTCGCCCTGTCCGAGGCGGCGCCGCACCACGATCTGCTTCCGGCCCTGGTGCTGGGGGCCGTGTCCGCGGGCCGCGGCGGCGACTTCGGGAGCACCAACCGGGCCGTCTCGGTCCTGCGCGGGGTCTGGAACTTCCTGGAAGGCCAGAAGGCCGCGTCCGGCGTGAGGCCGCGCCCGGCGCTCCCGTCCCCCGACGGGACCGCCGCCGAGGTTCCGGCCGGCGGGGGGGGTGACGGCGGTTCCGCGGCGGCCGAGGCCGCGGCGGGGTTAAACCTGACCATAAAGGTCCTTCTGGGCGAGGCGGCCTTAGTCGACGGCAAGCTCCAGGGGGAGCGCGACCCGGCCTTGAAGGTCCGGATAAGCTCCCGCGAGCTCGCGGCCAACCCCCCCCCGAGCTGGCAGATGGCGGGGACGGGCGAGGCCTGGACCTTCCAGCGGCTCACCTGGGCCCCGAAGGAGCCGGATCTGAGCGCCCGCGGCACGAGGGGGCTCGTGATCTCGAGGACCCTCCAGAGGGTCAAGCCCGAGCCCGGGCCGGCGGGCGAGACCAAGTTCCGCCGCGGCGAAGTGGTGAAGGTCACCATGACCCTCATGACGACGGTCCCGCGCCGCAACCTGGCGGTGGAGGATCCCGTCCCGGCCGGCCTGGAGCCGGTGGACTTCAGGCTAAAGGACCAGAACCCCTTCCTGGCCGAACTCCTGGCTTCCAACTCCTCCTTCGGCGATCCGTGGAGGGCCTGGTGGAGCTGGTACGACCACGAGGAGATCCGCCCGGACGCCATACTCCTATTCGCCGACAGCCTGGAGCCGGGCGTGTACACCTACAGCTACCTGGCGAGGGCGGTCACCCCCGGCGAGTACACGCTTCCCGGCACTTACGCGGAAGAGATGTACAATCCGGAGAACTACGGGAGGGGAGCGGGCCTGAAGCTGACCGTCGAAAAGTAGGGCGCGAGGCCTTATCCGGGCCCTTTTCGTCTTTTCGGGCGTTAAAGGCGTCGTTAAGGCCTCTTGGACTGATTCGCCTCCCCCCGGGGAGGCGATCGGGCGGCGCGGGATTCCGCGCTGGCGGCAAACGGACCGTCCGGCTAAGGAGACGCCGATGCGTAACAGGATTCACGCGTTAATCGTAGCCGGGCCGAACGGGGCCGGGAAATCTACGATTGCCGGCGATTTCCTGCCCGGCCTTTTCGGCATCCAGGAATACGTAAACGCCGACACTATTGCAAACGGCGTATCTTCTTTCCGTCCCGAAACGGCTGCCATAGAAGCCGGCCGCATAATGCTGCGGCGGATAAACGCCCTCGCAGAGAAGAAAGTGAGTTTCGGGTTCGAGTCCACCTTGGCGGCCCGTTGTTACGTTCCATTCATCAACCGGTGGAATTCGTACGGTTATTATACCCATGTGCTTTTCTTCGCTTTACCGGATGTTGCCGCCGCAATTTCCAGAGTCAAGGCAAGGGTCAAGGACGGCGGCCATGACGTTCCTGAAAGCGTTATAGAAAGGCGTTTTGCCGCAGGGCTGAAAAACTTTTTCCAGTTGTACGCGCCTATAGTATCTTCATGGTTCCTGTTCGACAACTCCGGCGCGGCGTCCCCCAAAATCATTGCCACCGGCGGGAAAAGAAGGCCCCTCATTATTGTTAACGATGCTCTTTACGAAAAATTAAAGAAAGTATTTAAAGATGCTCCCTGACACGGTAATCGGGGATATATCCCTCATCCCAGATGGCGAACTGATGTTGAGCCTTATAAAACGGGCTACCCTGAAAGCCATGAAGCGCCACTACCTGCTGGGTAACCCCATGGTCTCATGGAAGGACGGCAAGGTCCACTACGTCAACAAGGAGGAAATGGCTATAATTCTTTCGGACAACGGGATATCGCTCGAGTGAAGCTGAAAGGCGGGGTCCCGGGCCATGGCGGCCGGGCTCGCCGACTGGCAGGGCGGGGCTGTCCGCTGGCAAGGCGGGTGCCGCCGGGGCTTCGGCAGTCGCCTTGGACTGCGGGGACATCCGGCCGCGGAAGGGGGAGACCAAACTCCCGAAGGGCAGAAGAGGCTATCCGGCGGAAAACAGCTGTCGTTTCGCCGTCGCTTACGGACGGACTGAACCGTCCGATTTCTTTCCGGAAGCCAGGGCGGATGGCTTCTTTGTCCCGAACTCGCCCGTAAACGATCCGCCAAGTTGCCTGCCCCGTGAACTCGCTGACGCAACTTCCCCGGGTTCTGGGCGCCCGGACTCAGGCGCTCCGCAGGATTCCGGCAGGCTGCGGAGGGGGGCCCGGGCGCGCTCTGCGGCTAGGACGGCGGCTCGGTTCTGGACTTTGCGCTTTGCGGGGGCATTCAGGTCTGTGATCCCGGCCTCGGCCTGCCAGTCGCCGTGTCTGAGGCTCTCGAGATTCCGCGCTGTTTCATTGCGTCGGCCTGCCTCGGCAAGTTTGTTTGGGCCACGGCCAAAACTATTTACACGGGAAGCGGCGCCAAAAATTCACTTGCGGCTTACCGTTTGAACTCTCCATGGGCACTTAGAATGCAAGGCATTTTTGCGAATTCGCAACCATTAAGGCGCCCCGCGGCCCGTGACGGCCCCTCCTTCATGTCTGAAACGCGGGGGCCAGCGGGCGAAGCTGACGGCGCCCGCCGCGCCCGCCCGCAGGGCAGACCCTCCGCATGTTGCGTCCAGGCCTCCCGGTGCCGCCTCCGGCAGCGTCCGGGACCCTTGTAACATACCAGCTCCCCCGCGGCCCGTGACGGCCCCTCCTTCATGTCTGAAACACGGGGGGCCAGCGGGCGAAGCTGACGGCGCCCGCCGCACCCGCCCTCAGGGCCGGCCTTCCCGCATGCTGCGTCCAGGCCTCCCGGCGCCGCCTCCGGAAGCGTCCGGGACCCTTTCAACATACCAGTTGCCCCGCGGCCGGGCACGGCCGCTCCTTCGCGGCTGAAATTTGGCTCCCGGCGTCCGGGACTCCTGCCTCCAACTCGCTATGCCTAGATTTGTTGCTTGCCAGACAATCCTTATTCCGAATGGCATCCGTAACTTATTCCGAATGGCATCCGTAACTTCAGACGAAAGTGCCGGGCTCTCCGTAAACGATGCCTGAAATACATTCTTCAAGCATGAAGTCTAGCAGTTTCCCGGCGATGCCGTCACGCTCGAAACGGACCAGTAATTTCCGAAATTCCGGCATTACGCGCTCAACTACAACCAGCACTCCTCGCCCCGAGGCTATCAGGTGGCGGTTCGCGGCAAGATAGCCCGTAAGCCTGTTCCCCAAGGCAAACGGCCTTCTGCGGCAACACCATAGGAAGATGCTCAACGCCTTCTCGGTCTCGCATGCGCCCTTGCTCAAAATGGCCGCCGCCTCTTTAGCTGATACGTCAAGCCCGATCTTCCTTTCGTCAACAAACGGTATTTCTTCCCACGGGGAACCGAAACCGCCTGACAGGTAATGAACGGAAGCCACATTAATATCGTTTATGCAGCCCAGGTCAGTCTGCCTGTCAAGCAATCCGAGCATCTTCCGCCACCCGTGATGCGCATCTAGAACCGCTACCATGTTTTTTACTGAAACATTGTCGACGTTTAAACCGTACAGCATAGTTTGGACGTCAAAATACTGCAGATCAGGACAATCCATAATTGCAGCGCTGTATACCATCTCGCTCTTAATTTTTTTAGCCACCGCAACGTTTTCTCTTCGATTCATCATAAAGAGATCTTGCATGAAAATTCCTTTTACGCTCGGTAGGAGAATATCTCCATCTTTTGGCTGTTTATGGCCTCGGCTTTGAGTCAGGCTCATCGGACATGGAAATTTTGCCGACGATGCCGTTTTGGTACAAGTAATCAAGTGCGGGTCGGTAATTATTAGTTTCATAAAATTCGATCAACACCGATACAAAATTTTTCCGAGATTGACCTTCGAGAAAGAACATTCCGCGGCCATAATGAAGCAGATGCTTATTGGCTATAATCATCGCGGTCCTCTTGTTGCCGTCGAAGAACAATTGGCTTCTAGCGGTCCAGAGAAAAAGCCGTAATGCTTTTTGAGTATCGCTTTCGGTAATGGCAAACAGCTCGTCCAGCTCGCGGATGACGTTTCCCTTTTCCGGAATCGCCGGCCTGTAAACGCAACCTGATATTTTTACGCCACCGTCGCGCAATACCCCCCATGCCGAAGATTCGTTATACGCAACTACGCGATTTATCCCGCAGATGTATCTTAAATCGATTTTCTTACTAATTTTTTTCACCACTATTTTCCAGGCATCACGCATATTAAGAATCGATTGCACATCTTTTTCTGTAGCATCAGGGGTATTTATGCCTCTAAGGATGCTTTGCGTATCAGGGAAGGTCACGTTGCGGTTTTCCATTATCATCCCAAAATGAACTGTCCTGTCCCACATGGCTTTCGCGAGATTTAAGCTTTCAATGCGCGTTAAATGAAATTTATCCTCTAAATCTACCATCATTTTCCCTTTCCTTAATATTCGGCAATTCAATATATCTCATTTCAGTTAACTTAACTGATACAGGTTACCAATTATCCACCAAAGAAGTCAAGAGATTTTACAGAATTAAAGAAGGCAAGAGATTATACATAATTTTGGTATCCGTTCACGGGGGATAGGCCTTCCCTTCCAGGCACCCGGCCCGTCTTCACCCCTGCACACCCCCCCTGGAGGCAGACCGAGCCCGCTTTGAAACGCGCCCGACGCGCCTGAACCAAGACTGCAACTCTCAAATCAAGCTTGCTGACCCTCTGACGCATCTGTCCCCGTCCAGCAACCAGGCCGTACCCATTAAAAATTTGGCAAGCACGCACAAAGGTGACCAGCTTGCACTGCCCGTGAACGGATACTTATTTCTCGCATAGCAGGTGGGGGGTGACCGAAAAGAGCCTCCCCTCCCTCCCCCCCTCCTGCCATGCGATAGCTAGTTGCCTTGCACTCTCTCTCCATCAACTAACTTTGCTGTAAGGCTATAAGTATTAAACTCAAGAGTTCTTCAAAATTCACTATTCCAGGAGCATGCTTTTCAGTGAATTTTTCAGCGCTTCGCTTTCAGTTCCCATTTTCTCAGAATGCTTCTTCTCAATTTATGTTCATGGGAGGGAGAGTCAATGTGCCAGGAAACAGCAGTCCGTAACGCCGACTGAGGCGTGAAGCGAGCCGAAAGGGAACTGCTGAACTGCTGGCGGGAGGCCGGGGTGAAGGTACGGGACCCAAATGAGTGTTGCTGGGGGACAGCCAGATACGATCTAGGCCCCGAAGGATTTGTTTGCCGGGATTTGTTTGCGGGATTTGTTTGCCGGGAGGCCGGTGTGGATGCCTTCCAGCCTAAGTCGGGGTTCCTGCCGGTCTGGCCTGGTCGGGGGCGCGAAGGGGGGAGGCTGAGCGAGGCGGGAGGGGACGGCCAGCCTCATCGTGAACGAATTCTTAAAGTTGGCAGTGATGAAGCCGGGTCTTTATTATTTGTTTCTGAAATAGCTTTTCCAGGGCATGTAGATTTGACATGCCATATGTTGTATTGCTTATCAATCTCCAGTGAATTTTATGAATTATTCATGTTCTCGATATGCGTATAAATACTTCGCAATTCGGGTATGGATTTATATCATGTAATATAGACGACAATCACTATTGTTTATGCATTATCTTGTCTTTAGCGCTTTATTTCTTTATTATCCTGTAAACGCAGTCATAAAAAACTAATATTTATGTGATCGAAGAAACTCGAATAAACCCGAAGAGCCATTAAGATGACTTTCTATCGTTATGATTTTCAGTTATAATCCATTTATATGTTGCTTGCCGAAACGCATAAAATTATTTCTGTCGGGCAGACCCGACTCTCCAGTTCCGTTACGGGCGCGCCTTTGCCGCCGCCTAACCGCGATGCCGCCTCCCGGCCCACTTCAGGTGACTCATGCCCAACGCCTGTCCCAATCGTCCCGTAAAGCTCGTGACGCCGTCCCTTGCCCTTTGCCGCGGAATAAAGGCCCTTGCTTTCCTGTCGGCGCTTCTGTTTGCCCTGGCGTTGGCAGCGGGATGCGGTTCCGGGGCTTCCGACGGGGGCGACGGGCCTGCGGAGGGAGGGGGAGGGGACGTTTCCGCCCGCCCTTCGGGCGGCGCCGGAACCGAAGGCGGGGAGGGGGCCGGAGAGGGAACCGGCGGAGGGGAGGGGTCGGGAGCCGGAGGGGAAAGGGGCGAAGGTGCCGGAGCCGCCCAGGGGGCAGCGGCCGGATCGGTTCATGGCGGCACGGACGGAGACGGCGGCGGCGCCGTTATCCCGTCCCCCCCTCCGGCCTCCGGCTCCCCTTCTGACCTCGGAGCGGCCGCGGCCCAGTCCGCCCCGTTGCCCGGAGCCGACGAGCCTTTGGAGGTGTTGCAGATCATTCCGGGCGGGCAGGTGAGGAGCTTCACGCAGGCGGCGGTCATGTTCAACCAGCCCATGGCGAGGCTCGGGACTTTCGACGAGGCGGACCAGGGCCTCTTGGCCATAGACCCCCCCCTTCCCGGGAAAGTGGTCTGGGTAAACCAGTTCACCCTGGCTTTCGTGCCGGACAAGCCGCTTTTGGGGAGCTTCGCGGGCAAGGTCGTCCTTTCCCCCGGCATAAAGTCCCTTTCGGGGGCCGGTTTGAAGCCCGGGAGCTACGAGTCCGGCTTCGCGCTTCCGTCGGTTGAGGTCGAATGGCAGTACTCGGACGCGGGCACGGAGCCCGCGGCCGCGTTAAGGCCTTCGGTGGACGTAATG
>JAIRZX010000042.1 GCA_031267005.1 Deltaproteobacteria bacterium | reverse complement strand
TACAAATACTATATTAGTCCATCCAAAGTCAAAAAACAATAGTTTTTCTTTTGGAAAAGTACTAAGTAGAGTTAAGAGCTACCCAGATTTAAATATTCTGAATAACAATTGACACCTTTGTTATGACGCCGCCGCAATAAATCGACGCGAACTGGGGGTTATACCGGACGCAAAGAACATAAAAGCATATACTGATATGTTTTATAATTTTTGATGAACTACATTCGATTGTTGTTCTTTGGCTGTACCGTTGCAACCGCTTGTTATCGGCAGGAACTAGGCGTCCAACTGATCCCATGCAGCCGGGCGGGTTTATTGCGGCGGTGTCTTGTTATATCCTATAATCCGAGAATGGTTTACAACAAATACAATATCTTGGACAGGAAGCCCAGATGGGTGGGCTGAAACGACGGAGCTGTCCCCCTGACATTTTTCAAGCTAGAATCTCCTCCTCTGCAGAGGGAGCCGTGGCCATCCCCTATCCCGTGGAGCATTCGACTCCTGCGTGTGGAGGGATGGCGGAGCGTTCGCGACGAAATCATGCTTGCGGTGGGGCGGGTCGCCGCGCGTGGCTTCCCTTGCCCGGATCCGAATCGCCGATCCGGGGTCCGTTGACAATTAGGGAGGAAACGGATAGGTTTAAATCAAGCACGCGCTTTTCGCCCGTCCGTTGCTGTCGCCCCGGTTCCTGGAGCCTGGCCTTGCAGTTATTGCTATTCTCATTAAAGACTTGAATAATCTTAAAGATATGGCGGTACTTAATAAGGATTTTCCCCCATTCCTTTTTCTAATATTGCCGTTGCTGTTAAATATTAGAATAATATCAAAGAAATGACTATACCGTATATGAATTGAATGCCAGTAATTTTCTAATATTTAGATTCAATGGCAATATTTAACTGCAATGGCAATTGGATGGCAATATTTCCTCCTGCGAGACAGTTCCGCCCGACACGTTAGCTTTGCCCGGCGTAGCCAGTCCCGAACGGCGGGAGCCGCAGGTTTGTCGAACGCGCAGAATCAGCGGGCCGCCTTCGGGGCGACAGGTTTTTTGAGTTGCTGCGCCGCTTCAAGCGAAGTAGCGGACTGTTGATAATTCCGGCTTGTTTCCGTTGGGTGCTCGGTTTAAAATGTCGCTTAGGATTTGAAGGGATAATTGTCAGGCGTTGATTGTTTTTTCCGGCGTTCGTATTTTCCCTGTTGCCGGAAAACTTGGCTTCAGCGTGACATCCGTAGCGTGACATCCGCTCCAGCCAAAGCAAAACGGCTGAAATCCGGATATCAGGAGTTCCGACGCCGCCAGATTTCCAAAAGAGAGGTAAAGCCATGACGAGGTTTTCCGCGACCGTCCTTTTCGCCGCCGTATTCTCGCTCGCGTCGTTATTTTTGTCCAGCGAGTCCCGGGCCCAACAGAGCTACCCTAACATCGGGCCCGACATCGAGATCTGGAACACCGGTTTCTTCGGGGCCGGAAGGGGGGACGTCCAGGGACGGCTGTACGCCCGGTTCTGGAATTTCGACGCTCCCAGCGTCCGTAATTTCGTCATCGCTACCAACATAGGCGAATTCGTGTTCGAAGGCGAGTTCGACAACTCCTTCGAGGTCCTCGGTTCGGCCGAAATCCATGTACGCCCAGCCGATTTGGTGGGCGACTTAACGGTGACCAAGGCGACGGGGGTTATCGGCGGCGTCACGTACGACCTAACGCTGAACGTTAAGGCCATCGAGCCTCCCGATCCCCCGATGGAGATGAGGGTTCCCAGGGCTTCCATGGGCAGTTACAGTCATCGCTGACAGCTTCCGTGCGCGCCGTAAGGACAGCGGCGGGAGGCGCGCCGCGTTCAGCCCGCGCCGTTTCTCCTCCCTGTAAGGACTGTCAGGAGCATCCGCCTAACAGGCGCATCTTCCCGCAGACGCATCTTCTCGGTTGCGGCTTAGAGGCTCAGTCCGCCGCGCTTGCGCGGGGCCCACCCCCCGCCACCGCCCGCACCCCTCGGGGCGCCGGGGACGCGCGGGCTTCCAAGGCTTCGTTCCGAAGCGAGCGACGAGCGAGCCCTACGTTTCCGGTTTTCCCCCGCGCCGGCGTCGACGGGTTTTGCCCTCCGGAAAGCGGGTGAGTTCCCGCGCGTGAGTGGTTTGCGAAGCTGGAGCGTGTGCGCCGCTGCGCAACCCCGTCGCGGCAAAACATGGAGGGGGCGGGCCTTCGGGAGGCGGCGGCGCTCCAGGCGGGATCTGGGCGGCAGGGCCGGGCGGCGTGAAACTCGACTGCGCGGGGAGGCCAGCCCCTGCCGGCCGCGCGGGGAGGCCCCGCAACGGAGGCGCTGGCCGAGGGAGCGGCTATCTGGGCAGCGGCGGGTCTTCGGGCGCTCCGCCCTCCAGCTCCAGGCTGTCGAAGAAGGGCGCGCAGATCCCGCTGGCGGTTTTCGCGTGTTCCGGCACGGGCTTGGAGGACGAGTCGTAGCACTGCATCACCAGCATCACGTTCTCGTGCATGACCATGCGCATTTCGACCGCTTCGTTTATTTCCTTGCCGTTTTCGTCCGCGCGCTTGACCTCCAGGCTCGTCTGGGCGGAGGGCCAGCCGCGGTGGCGGGACGCCTCGTGGGTCTTGTAGCCGTCCATCTGGGCCAAGGTATCCCGCCAGAAGCCCGCGAGCTTGTCGTCGTCCCAGGCCCCGAAAAAGGTGCGGTGGGGCCTCGAAAGGTCCACCTCCGGATCGTAGAGCGCCCTGAAGGTGAGCCCGGTTACCGTTTCCGACGAGGAGTCGCCTTTGACCCACCCCGCCTCTTCGTTTCCGGGGGCCTCGGGCTGCCTTTCGAAGCCCGGCGGCACCTTGAAGGAGACCCCCAGCCCGGCGAGAG
>JAIRZX010000009.1 GCA_031267005.1 Deltaproteobacteria bacterium | reverse complement strand
GCTCTCTATCAGCGTCGCTGTGTCGTAATCGGCAGGGACGATTTCAAATCCCCCCGCCTCGATCTTGGAAATGTCCAGGATATCGTTGATGATGTTGAGCAAGCCCGACCCGGAGGCGTATATCTTTTCGAGGTCAGAATGGGCCTCGCCTGGAAGTTCCCGGCCCACACCCCCACCGCGTAGCGGGCGGTGAAGCCCAGGCAGAAGTTGTCCTTGAAGTTGGTGGAGGTTCCCGTCTTCACCGCCGAAGGGTACGGGGTGGCGAGTATGCCGCCCTCCCCGAAGCCCAGGGCCCTCGCCCTGTCGTCGGAAAGCACGTTCCTGACCAGGAAGGCCGCCTCGGGCGAGAAAACCCTGCGGGCGGCGGTCGGCGGGCGGGAGGGGGAGGCCCCCGCCGTCCCGGGGGCCGGGGGGGGCATGAAGATTTCAGACGGCTTCCAGATCCCCTGGTCGAAAAGCGCCGCGTAGGCGCTCAGGAGATCGATCAAGCTCACCTCCCCGCCGCCCAGCGAGATGCCGAGCCCGTAGAAGTCCTGGTCGCGGTCGAGCGTGCCCATTCCCAGTTCCCGGAGCTTCGCGAGCACCTTGGAGACGCCCAGCACGTTCGTGAGGTTTACGGCCGGGATGTTCAAGGAGCTGCCCAGCGCGGTCCTCGCGCTAACCGGGGCCGAGAAGGCCCCGGAGTAGTTGCGGGGGCTGAAGACCCCGTTCCAGCCGGGGTAGTCCGAGGGCTCGTCGGCCATGAGCGAGCTGGGGGCTATCACGCCCTCCTCGAAGGCCATGGCGTAGATGAACGGCTTCAAGGCCGATCCCGGCTGGCGGGGGGCCGTCACGCCGTCCAGCTGGCCGTCCCGGGGGTTGTGGAAGTCCGCCGAGCCGACCCAGGCGAGGATCTCCCTGTCCGGCAGGCTCATCACCGCCACCGCCACCTGCTCCAGGCCCTGGTCGCGGTAGCGCCCCACCGTGTCCCGGGCCATTGCCTCGACCTCCAGCTGGAGGGACAGATCGAGCGTGGAGCGCACGGTCTCCGGGGGCTCGTCCGGAAACGCGTCCCTGGCCCGGGCCGCGAAGTGCGGGGCCAGAAAGGGAGGGTCCTCGCGGGAGAGCCTCACGGGCTCGCTGACCGCCCTCGAGTGCTCTTCCTCCGAAATGGCGCCCGAGAGGAGCATGCGGTCCAGCACCCGGTTCCGGCGCCTCACGGCCCGTTCCGGGTGCCGGAAGGGGCTGAAGCGTTCCGGCGAGGCCGGGAGCCCGGCCAGCAGGGCGGCTTCGGCGGGGCTCAGGGAGGACGGGGGCTTCCCAAGGTACCTGGCGGACGCCGCGGCGAACCCCTCGGTCCCGCCTCCCGTGGGGGCGAGGTTGAGGTAGGCCTCGAGTATCTCCGGTTTGGTGTGCCTGCGCTCTATCAGGAAAGCGGTAAGCGTTTCCTTGAGCTTCCTGGCGAAGGTCCTGGGCCCCGGGGAGAGCCCCATCGACAGCCGCGCCAGCTGCATGGTCAGGGTCGAGCCGCCCGAGACTATCTTCCCGGCCTTGAGGTCCTCCAAAGCCGCCCTCGCGAGCGCCAGGGGATCCGCCCCCGGGTGCGAGAAGAACCTCTTGTCCTCGGCGGCCAGGACGGCGTCCACCAGGTGCCCGGAAAAGCCCGCCAGGGGGGTCCGGTCCCTCCTGGTGAGGCTGGGGGAGAGGTACTCCCTCAAAAGCTCCCCGTTCCGGTCCGTGAGCCTCACCGTCCAGTCCCATCCCCCGCCGGACTCCAGCGGATCCGCGAGCCTCCCCAAAACCACGTGGAAGGCAGCCAGGAGGAAGAAGAGGGCGGCGGCGAGGTTGAGGGCGGAGGACAGGGCCCGGCGGGCGCGCCGCCGCCTCCAAAACGGGGCGGCGCGCGGTTTCGGAGGCTCGGGCGGCCTGGGAGGCTTTGGGGGCTCGTGGGGCAATGCAGGCTCGGGAAGATCTGGGGGCAGGGCGGGTTCGGGGGGATCGGGCGGATCCGGGCGGGAAGGGATCGGGCCGGGTCCGGCTGGAGGAGGGCCGGGTCCGGCTGGAGGAGGCCCGGGGACGTCCACGGCGTCGCGGCCGCCTCCTGGGCTTCCGCGTCCGGCCGGGCTTGTGCCTCCCGTGCCGGCGGGCCGCGAGGCGGGCCCGGGGGAACCGCCTACTGGGCCGGGCATGCAACGGCCGCGCGGCGGCCCGGCTCCAGGCACTTCTTGACCATGCTGCCCAGATACGGCCTCGGCCAGCACTCGGCCCAGGAGTCCACCCCGGCCAGCTCCAGGCTCTTGACGGTCTCGAGCCAGCGCACGGGCGAGGTCATCTGCTCGGAAAGGAGGTTTTTCAGCTCGTCGGGGTCGGTGACGGGGGTCCCCAGGACGTTCGGCACCACCGGGAATTTCGGGGGCTTGAAATCCAGCTCGCCCAGCTCGTCGGCGAAAAGGGCGCTGGACTCGTTCATGAGCGGGCTGTGGAAGGCCCCGGAAACCGGAAGCGAGACGGCCCGGCCGCCCAGGGACTGGGCGTGGCGCACGGCGGCGGCGACCGCCCGGGCCGTCCCCGAGATTACGGTCTGGCCCGGCGTGTTGAAGTTGGCCACGACGACGACGCCTTCGGCCCTCCCGAGCTCGCAGGCGCCCTCCAGGGCCTCCCCGGAGAGGTTCAGGACCGCCGACATGACGCCCGGGCTGTGCATGGCGGCCTTCTGCATGAGCGCCGCGCGCTTAGCGACCAGCGCGAAGACCTCGGCCTCGGTCAGGACCCCGGCCAGGCACAGGGCCCCGAACTCGCCCAGCGAGTGCCCGGCGGCGAAGCTGGGGACCAGCCCCGCCTCCAGGTGCAGGAGCGCCCCGGCGAGGCCGACGGCCAGGACGGCGGGCTGGAGGTTTACGGTAAGCGATAGCTCCTCAAGGGGGCCCTCGAAGCAGAGCCGGGAGACCGGCCTCTGGGTCACCTCGTCCGCGAGCTTGAAGAGCTCGCGGACCGAGGCGCTCCGCTCGAACCAAGGTTTCCCCTGGCCGGCGAACTGCCCGCCCTGGCCCGGGAATATGAATGCTGTCGTGGTCATATGGCTTTAGGTTCCGCGTTTATAGGGGATGGGGGCGCCCCGGGCGCCCCGGCGCGGGGGAAATGCCCTGCCGCGGGACGGCGGGCCGGTCCGGAAGGGACGCGGGGCGGCAGTCCCGGCCGCCCGTACGGCGGTACCGCGCGGAAGCCGGTGCTGAAGGCGGCTCTCCCCGGCCCCGGGCGACGGGAGCTTCCCGTCCCTTCCCGTCCGGCCCGGGACGGGGGGGCGGACCGGGCGCCGGCGCAAGGGCCCTGGCTCCTCTGGCTCCGCCATTATACGACGGGCGCCCCCGCATGGCAAAGCCCGCAGGATATCGCCGGGGCCCCCGGCGGGCGCCATGCCCCGCAGCCGGCCGTCCTTCGAATTCGCTCAGGGCAGCCGCCACTCGGCTGGCGTTTCCGGGACGATACCCGGAGGCATGTTCCGGAAGGCGGGCGGGACAGGCGCGGGAACCCTTCCCCGGGCGCGGCGGGGTCACCTCCAGTCGCCCGTCACGACGAAGGGCGCCCAATAGAAATGGTGGGAGAAGCCCTTCCCGTCCCAGGGCCGTTACGCCGTCCCCGGAGCCGCGGCGGCGGACAGGGGGGGCCCCCTTGAGGCGGGGGCGGGGGCGTCCGCTTCGCGCATTACGAGCAGCTGCGCGCCGCGGAGGGCCTGGGCCTTGTCTTTCCCCTCGACGTGGCGGGGCCTGCAGAACTCGCCCGTCAGTTCGGGTGCCGAAGCGTCGGAAGCCGGGAGCAGGGTGGCCAGCACCGCGGGCGCCCCGGCCCGCTGGGCTATCTCGCCCAGGCTCTCCACCTCCCTGCCGTCCAGGCGCCTCTCGGACCCGGCGGCAGTGTTGCAGGCCGGCAGGGTGGGGAGATCCAGCCCCCCGAAAGCCAGATCCGCGGAGCCCATGATTTCCCGGAGGCTCAGCTCCTTCCCGTCGCCGGGAAGGAGGACCGACAATTCGAGGCTGGCCGGATCCAGGGTGAAGTGGCTCGCCACGTGGACCACCGGGGTTTCCGAGGACAGGGCTTTCGACAGCGCCGCGCGGTCGAAGGCGGCGTCCAGGAAGGCTTCCCCCGCGAGGGCGCCGGGAGAGCACTCCGAGACCACGATCGCGGCTATCTCGTCCTTGACCCCGGGAAGCGCCGCCAGTCCCCGCCACGCGAGGGTTACCCCGAACGCCGAGGCCGGCCGGCTTGCGGCAGGGGCGTCGGCCCTCAGGCGGGCCGCCGTGGATCCGGTGAAGACGGCGGCAGGCCGCCTCTCGGCGAGCCAGCGTTCCCCGTCCCGGAGCGCCGCCAGGGGAGCGTAGCGGAGCGGCCCGTCGGGGGAGAGGAGGAGCGCGGAGTCCGCTCGCTCGCCGGGATCCGCATCCGCCGGCGCGATGACGGCGTCGTAGAGCCTTTTCGCGGCGGTCTCAGGGTCCCTGGACGGGTCCTCCAGGGCTTCGCGGAATACGGAAACCAGGGACGCCGGCTCCGTCCTGCCCGCGGGCGTCTCCCTCGCCGAAGCCGAGCCCGGAGTCACCGCCACCAGGTGGAGCGCTCGCTCCGCCGAAACGGCGTAGAGCACGGCCGCCCCTTCCCCGGCGGACGCCAGGGCCGCCTGCCGCTCGGCAAGGCGCGCCGCCGCCGGCGAGGGGGCGTCAGGCGGGGCGGCCGGGGACGGGACGGGGGGGCCGCGCACAGCCCCGCGAAGGCGGAAGCGGCCTCGCGGCAGCCGTCTTCCGGCTCCGCGAGGCGCCGTCCTTCCGCGTCGGAGAGTCCCGCCGCGCCGAGCTTCGAGAGAAGTACCGCCCGCGCGGACTCCAGGCCGCGGAGCTTCGCCGCCGCGTCCGTGAAGGCCGCGCGGGCCGACTCGTCCGACGTGCCTTCGAACAGGAGTTCCAGTTCGGCGTGGGGCCCGCCGCCGCCGGTGCCGCCGGTGCCGCCGCGGACTTCCCGGCTCGCAGCTTCCGGGGGGGGGCAGCCGTCCGGAACCGGGCGCGCCTCCCGCAGGGCCCCCGGGGGGGACGGCTGGACGGCCCGGCCCGCGGGCGGCTGGATCCAGCTCGCTCATACCGTCGTCTTTCAAGAGCTCGGGGACGGCCAACGCCTCGGGAAGCCTTCCCGATCTGGCGAGGAGTTCGAAAAGCCTGTGGTAGCGGTATTCGACGGTCCCCAGGAAGCTCCTCCGGAGATCCGCGTCCAGCGCCGCCAGCTTCGCGCGGGCCGACTGGGAGGCATCGACGGCGATCTTCATGAAGAAAACTGCCTTGTCCGCTTCCCCGAGGATGAGGAAGACGTTCCCCAAAGTGCCGTCGGCGGCGGACAGGGGGTGGCCGGGCCCG
Source organism: Deltaproteobacteria bacterium (assembly GCA_031267005.1). Classification (GTDB taxonomy): domain Bacteria; phylum Desulfobacterota; class Desulfarculia; order Adiutricales; family Adiutricaceae; genus JAIRZX01. Next base: position 2,658 of record JAIRZX010000009.1, on the reverse strand, counting down.
TAATTCCCGGCGGCGGCAGCTACGGCCTCGACGAGGAGCGTCTTCGCGGCCGCGGGGTCCCCGAGCCCGGCCATGTCCATGGCCAGGTTGTGCCTGGACATCAGCGCTGAGGGATGGCCTGGCCCCAGGGTCCGTTCGAAGGCTTCGAAGGCCCGGGCGTCCAGCTCGCGCGCCCCGGCGAAGTCCCCGAGAACGCGGAGGTTCCCGGCCAGGTTGTTCATGGAAACCAGCGTGCCGGGATGGTCAGGCCCCATGGCCCGTTCGCAAGCTTCGACGGACTGGGCGTTCAAGTCGCGGGCCGCGGCGTAGTCCCCGAGGCCCTGCAGGTCCGCAGCCAGGTTGTGTCTGGAAACTAGCGTGTCGGCATGGTGAAGACCCGAAGACCCAGGGTTCGTTCGGGCGCTTCAAGGGCCTGCGAGTCCAGCTCCCGCGCCGCCGCGTAGTCACCGAGGTTGCGGAGGTCCTCGGCCAGGTTGTTTTTCGCCAGCAGGGTGTCGCGGTGCTCGGGGCCGAGGGCCCGCACCCTCGCTTCCAGGACCTGGGTGTTCAGGGACCGCGAAGCGGCGAAGTCGCCGACTTCGGCGTGAAAGGATAATTAATTTCGAAAGCTAAAGCCGTTCGCGCTTGGTTTGCCGACACTCCCTCATGTTCCAAATGCGGAAGGGTGAAAGGGGAGGGGAGCTTTTCAGCGGCGTAACCAGTATTTAGAAGGACGCCATCTCCGTATAGGAGATCGCTGCAACGCATGCCAGAAAAACGAACTGCAGATTATTGAAGCGAACTGAGCCAGCTCGAACGCTTGCCGGGCCGGGGGACCGCTCCAGGTTCTTGCCGTGTCCGGCGGGCTGGCAGACGTGCATCCGCAAAATTTTTAGAATGCGCGCAGGGTGGCACGGGCGCAATTTCAACAGGATGGAAACCGGAGAGTTCCGCGCGTCGTTCCGGACTGCTTTCCTGAACCTGACTATCGCTTCGGACGTGCCTCGGATGACAGCTGCGGCGGCATAAACATCGGGACAGGCGGCTGAGAAATTTTCGAGAAATATATTTTATTGTGAAATGATTTTTTAGACAAATTATTATTTTCTGGATTATTTTTTAAGGAAGTTAATATTCGTAAAATGTTTGTTTTAAAAATTATTATCCGGCAGAATTATTTACGAATAATTTTTTTTCTACATAATTATCAGTTAGCCGAATAATGTTTTTTGGTGTGTCCGAGTGAAAGTAATACAAAAAAATTTATGAATACTGCCCCTCACGTATCCGTATCATTTACAGATAACAATATCGCACTTGCCGATAAAACCGCCTGTTTCTTTTTGGCATGATCGGCATGACCGTTCTTTGACTGGTATGTTACAAGGTTCCCGGACGCTGTCGGAGGCGGCGCCGGGAGGACTGGACGGCGCATGCGGGAAGGCCGACCCTGCGGGCGGGCGCTGAGCGCCGTCAGCTTCGCCCGCTGGAGCCAATTGTTTCAGGCATGAAGGAGTGGCCGCCCCGGGCCGCGGGTGAGCTCAATGGACGCCCCCCGTCACCGGGAACGTTAACTGCGAGATCGGATGTGCCTATGCCAGGAAATGGCTCCGGTTTTCTTTGCTTGTTGCCGAATTCTATAGGAAGTTTCACCAGGGAAGGAAAGAGAAACTGGTTTGGGGGCCTCGGGAACGGTTTTCATTTACGGCAGCTTGAACGTCATGCTCGTACGGAACTACCGGGCGCGCTGAATGATGCCGCCCAGAAAGGCCGGGAGGAACTTTTAGCATCCGGCTTCTTTTCCGGATCCGAAAGCGCACAGGAATTGAAGCAATTGATCTCTGGTTGCCTGTCACATTTTCCGCAGCAACGCGATCTGGGGTGACTCAGGGCATGGCTATCCCGACGGGCATTTGGCGCCGAAAAGCTTGTACGGTCCGGCGGCGTTTTTGACAGGCTCTTGGGGCGCAACGGCGTTTTTCAGGCTTTGCGCTTCCTGTTGAGGGAGTTGACGCGAAAAGATATCGGGTTATAGGGAGTCGGGACGGGCTTGAGGTGGAGCGTCCGCATAACCACGGAGGCTACGGACGCGGGCGGCAGGCGTCCCCGGCTGGAAGGCGACCCCGGTTGGAAGGCGTGGGGATACCGTCCGTAAGGAGGCGGGAAGCCGGCAGGAAGGAACGGAATTGCGGCTGAAAACCGAAGGAAGGCGTAGGGAGGGAGTCTGGAAGACGGCGGAAAAACGGGAGGATGGCGCCTGGGGGCTTCCGCCCGGCTGGAAAAAAAATTTTCGGGGGGGGGCGGCCACAGGGGCCTTATCCTCCTGAAAGTCCGCGCGAGACGCGAGGACTCGTGTGGCGGGGCGTTTCCGGTATTTGCCCGGCGTCGGCATTCGATAATTGCGCTGCGGGAAAGCGGGCCGGCAGGCGCGCTTCCGCCAAACGCCCGGCCGGGCGCCGGGCAGGCGCCGCGCGGCTCCGAACGGGGCTCGAAAGGCCGAAATTCGTAAATGGCACGGTTCAGGGGTGCCAAAATAGAAAGCGTCTCTATTGAATCCCGCATTGGCGTGCCATATAATATACATATTAGCCGCAAAACAAAATACTATACGGTCAGGGAGGCTAACCAAATGAAAGAGAGTGTCCAGAGAGCAGACCGATTCCTGAGCGGGATGGTCAG
>JAIRZX010000719.1 GCA_031267005.1 Deltaproteobacteria bacterium | reverse complement strand
TAGGAGAGCGCCTCCAGACCCGCCGTGACCTCGCCGCCGCCGGAGACGTTCTCGGAGCGCGGGAGGCCGGCGAGATCCCCCGCGCCGAAAGCGAAGCCGACCGCCGTTCCGGCCGGGAGCGGGACGCCGTTATAGAGAACCGCGAGCGTGACTGCCACGGGCGAGCCCAGTTCGAGAGCGCCTCGGGAAGACGAAAGCGTGAGGGCGCCCGTCAGATCCACCCCGAATGACGCTGGTGGGGATTCCAGGGCGCCCTTGCGGGCGGTGACGTTTAAAGGGCCTGACGGCTTTAAGGCGGTAAGCCCGTCCGCCGCTATCCGGCCTCCCGGGCCGGTAACTGGGGCCGCCGGAAGGTTGGCCAAGCCCGAAGGATCGTCCGCGGCGAGCGCCACGGCGACTCCCGCCGGGAGCGGGACTCCGTTCAGCTTGACAGTGAAGACCGTGGGCGATGGCGCGAGATACTCGAGCGCCCCCCTGTCTGCGGTAAGCTCCAGGCCGCCTTTGGCCGACGAGCTGAAGGCTACCGGGTTGGAGAGGAGCCCCCCGGCGGACACGGTCACCGGGGAGAGAGCCCCCTCCTTGAGCGCCGTGAGCGCCCCCGCGACTATCGCGCCGTCCGCGTCGGCGGCCGCCTCCTCCGGGAGGCCGTCGTAATCCCCCTCCGAGCCTTCGGAATGGAAGCGCACAGGGGTTCCGGCACGTAGCCGCTCCCCGTTCAGGCTCGGCGTGAAGGCCACCCTGACCGGGGCCAGGTATTCCAGCTCCAGCGGGCTCGCGGCGAGTTCCAGCACCCGCTCGAGCGCCACCGGGAAGCTGCCGGGTTCCCCCCCCTCCGGTTCGGCGTAGACGACGCACTCTCCCTCCCCCGGATCCGCGCTCTTGAGCCTTATCCTTATGTACCCACCCCCGTCGCTGTCGAAGCTCTCCCTGGGGAGCCCGCTTTCCGGATCGGCCACGGGGACGCCGGAGCCGACCGAGAAGCCCACCCTGCGGCCCGGCACGCCCCGGCCGTCCTGGTCCACCACCCTGAACACGTGGACGTTTCCGGGCTCCGGTCCGACGTAGATGACCCGGACCGTCCCGGCTGGCGCGGGGGGCCCCGCCCCGAAGCTGACCTGGAAGTCCGCTTCGGCGTCCCCGGCCGAGACCCTGAGCGTGCCTTCGGACACTCCGGGTTCCGGGACGAGCTTAACCGAGAAGCGCCCGTCGCCGTCAGTTACGAAGCTTTCCGTCGCGGCGCCTGACGTATCAGCCGTGGAGAAGCCCGGGGAGGCCGGCCTCGCGGCCGCCGCGGCGCCCGCCCAAGGCACGCCCAGGGAGTTCGCCACCCTGAAGCCGCAGAGCCCTTCCGCGCAGCCCGTCATGGTTATCGCGTAGCCCCGGCTCGCGCGGTACTGGAGGGGCATGTCGTAGCGCCTGTCCACGAAGTCGAAGCGGCGGGACCGGGGATCGAAAGGCGTTCCGCCCTCCCCCCCCGCAAGCGCGGACGGGGCGCCGCCGGATCCGCCCGTCCCGTCCAGGGCCACCGTGTAGGATACGGACCCGGAAAAGCCCTTCTCGGCGCCGTTCCTGTACTCGGCGTTAAGCGTCAGCCCGGGAACCGGCATGAGCCTCAGGCCGTAGGCCCAGGAGCCGCGGGAGCGGCTCGCGCTCGACGGATCGGAGTAGAGCCCCTCGCCGAACACGTGGGAGCCCTTCCAGCTCTCGTAGCCCACGGACGCCGACAGCCTCCCGTCCTTAACGAGATGCCCGCGGGCTTTCGCGTCCCAACCGGAGGCGGGCCTTTCATCCGCGCCCGGCCGATCCGGCGAGGCCTTCCAGCCCGTTACCGGCCTGTAGGCGTTGGCGGCGAGCGAGAAGCGCTCCCGCCAGTACTCCGCGCCGGCCCCGATCCTGCCGTGCCCCCGGCCCGCGTCCCAGTCCAGGAAGGCGTTCGCCCCCAGCCCCGAGCCGCCGCCTGGAAACAGCCTCGCCCCCAGCCCGAAATTCGCGACGGTCCTGCCGTCGCCGGAGACCCGCGCCCCCAGCTGCCCGAAAAGGGTGGCCTTTTCCCCGTCGTAGAACGGGTACAGGAAATCCGCGGAGCCCCCGATCCCGCCCCGCGCGCCCAGCCCCAGCTCCATCCGGGCTTGCCCGTATTCCGAGAGCCAGCCGAGCGCCGCTTCCCTGGCCGCGTCGGAACCCGCGGACACGGCCATGGACTTGAGCTTTTCCAGCCCGTCCCCCCCGCGTCCCGCGCGCCCGCCGTTCCCGGCGGCGCCTCCGGGTGGATGCATGTTGTGGGTGCCGCCGTCCGCCGCGTCCGTTCCCGCCCGGTAGCTCCCGGCCCTGCGGCCGCCGTTCCCCGGAAGGCGGCCGTTATCCGCGCGGGAGCCGATTTGCGAGCGGGAGCCGTTATCCGCGCGGGAGCCCTGGCCGGGATTTCCGCGTTTCGATGATCTTAAATTGATTCCAATTCTTTCATTATCGGTCGTATTTTGATTACCTTCAAAATCCTCGCTAAGCTTTGCCGCGCCGGGGCTCTCCGGGGATTCCTCAACCAGGACCATTGCCGAAACCTTGCCGCCGCCGGGCACCGACGCCTCGATGGGCACCCGCCCGGGGCTTCCTGCCGCCTGGAGCTTCCAAAGCGCGATCCTTCCCCCCGGCAGGAGTTCCCTTGGCACGTCGCGCAGGTTGGGCCAGTCGGCCGAGCGCAGCATCGATACGATCGACCCCTCCGGAGCCGGCTCTCCCCCCCGCTTGAAGGTGAGATCCAGATTCCCGCGCCCGCCGGAAGGGATCGAGCCGGACGCCGTCATCGTCCATTGGTTTTCCTGGCTCGCCCCGTAAGCCGCCCTGGATAGAGGGGATCCTGTATCCGGCCGAGCCGTCGGCGAGGCGGGCGGGCCGGAGACGGCGCCGAACTTTCCTGAGGCCCTGTTCGTTTGTGGCGTTCCTGGCGCCTGTTCAGTTCCGGACGGAACTGGCGCTCCAGACGAACCGGGGGTTACTGGGGTTGCAGGGGTTACGTGAGTTCCGTAAGTTCCGTAAGTTCCGGAATGCCCGGAATGCCCGGAATGCCCGGAATGCCCGGAATGCCCGGAATGCCCGGATGTTCCGGAATGCCCGGAAGGCCCGGAAGGCCCGGATGTTCCGGAAGGCCCGGATGTTCCGGAAGGCCCGGATGTTCTGGAAGGCCAGGAAGGCCCGGAAGGACCGGAAGGCCCGGATGTTCCGGATGTTCCGGAAGGCCCGGATGTTCCGGATTTCATTTTCGTAACGGACGCCCCTGTCCTGCCGGAGGTTGCGGGGTTTTCGGAGGTAGCGGAGCTTCCTGATGTTGCTGGGTTTCCGGAATTTCGGATCCTCCGGTCGGAGGCCCTTACTGCCGCACCGGCGGCAGAAACTGGCGTTTTGGACCCCCGGACGCCGATCTTCGGAATGGGGTAACGCCCGGCGTCCTCTGGCGCCGCGGGCGTCCGCGCGGCGCGGCCATCGGACGCGAACGCTGCGGAATGCTCGGATGGAGCTTTCCCGTAATTTTCCGTCTCCGAGCGAGCCCTGCTGGCGGAGGCGTCCCGCTCCACAGGCCTCGCCGCGCCTTTCCCGCCGCTTGGCGGCCCGGCCTTCGCGTCCGCCGGACGAGCCGTTTGTTCCAGGCTCCCGCCGATGTCTTGGGTGAGCAGGTTTATGGAGACGTCCGCGGGCTCGCGGAAGGGCGAGGCCCCGGAACCGGCGCCTGGGGGGAGCTCTAGCGCCGGTGACCAGGCGGTCCCAGACAGCGCGTCCATAGCGGCCGCAATATCCGCCGGGCCCCGGTGGGATGAAGCGCTTTCAGGCAAATCATCCTTGCGGTCGGCAGGGACGCAGGAGACGCAGACGACGCAGACGAAAAGTGCCAAGAGGTTCATTATCCCGCCTAGCGGGCGGCGCGCCTTCGAATCTGTCACGGCATAT
>JAIRZX010000691.1 GCA_031267005.1 Deltaproteobacteria bacterium | reverse complement strand
CGCCGCCATGCCCGACTCGTAAGCCGCGTCCGCGAACCCCGTCCTCGGCTCCAGCCTGTCCAGCCTGTTCAAAAGCTCCCCCGCCGAATCCGAGTCCAGGATGGCCGCCTTCACGGCGTCCGGGTCCAAGGGGCTCCCCGCCCTCTTCGCCCCCCGCAGCGTCAGGGCCTCTATCCGAAGGTCCGTGTCCGCCGCGAACTTGTACCCGCCCGGCCCGGCCTCCACGCCGTCCTCCCCCTTGTCCGGCTCCGCCTCGCCCCCACCTCCAGACCCTCCAGACCCTCCAGACCCTCCAGACCCTCCAGACCCTCCAGACCCTCCAGACCCTCCAGACCCTCCAGTTCCTCCGCCGGTATCCCTGGCGCAGGGGGGAGGACCGCCTCAGGCGTCTGTATCTCCCCGGGCCGTACCCCACAGTTGTCCATGAGGCAGTCCTTCCGAAAAACCCTGGACAGTCCCGCTCTGCTTCAGCACGGCGTCCCGGGCCGCCCGACCGCCCGCTCCCCCGCGAGCCGGAGGCCGTCGCCGAAGACCACTTCCGGCGCTGCCCCCCGAAAGCCCGTTGAGCCTGAAACAGGCTTCCGCGGCCCTCTGCACGTTCGACCGCACGAGCTTCGCGCCCGCCGTCGTCTTATCCTCCCTGACCCCGTCGCGGGGTCGGCCCAGGCCCCGGTTGCCGCTCCCGCCGTCCGGCCCCCTCGTGAGCGTCTGGCCCGGTACCCCCTTCTCGGTTCGGCGGACCAGCATCCCCTCCGCCTGGGAGCAGAGCTCGCGGCCCATGCCGTTCACGTTTATGGAGTTCACTTGGCCGCCAGCATGCACGGCTGTGGCCGCTTCCTGCCGGGCCTGCACGAGCGCCCCGGCTATCGCGTCCAGTCCGTCCCCGGCGCCTACCTGCATCGGGACGGCGAAGCGCTCCTGCTACCGACCGCAGAAGTTCACCGCCTGCTCACTGAAGAGCCTCGACCGCCGCATCCGGGACAGGAGCGCCTCCACGTGGGGGGTGTCCCTGGAAGGCACGTTGCGGGTGATGAGGAACTTGCCGCGCGCGTCCATGGCCGCCGCGTCGACCCCTGCGAGCAGGGAGGCCAGCTTCTTCTGGAGTTCCTGGTCCGCCTCGAGCTCCTGGTCCGCCTCGAGCTCCTTCCCGGCACCCGCCGAAGCCAGCTGGACCAGGACGACGTAAGGGCGCACCACGAAGTTCTCCGTCGCCCTCAGGTTGACGTCCAGGGGGATAAACGCGCCTTCCGCGTACCAAACCTCCTTGTCCCGGATGATTTCTATCACGTTGCAACCGATAAGCTTCGCCTGGAAGGCCCCCGAAACGATCGTCCGCGTGACATCAGTGGTCAGGCACCTCTCGGCTATGAACCGGGACGCCGCCGATTTAGGCGGGCTCCAGCCCCGCCGGGACTGTCAGGAGTCCTTCCGCGCGGGTCCGGGGCACCTGGCGGATATCGTCGTCGCAAGCAAGTTTCTTCAGGTCCCAGCGCCAGACGCTCGCTTCTTTAAGATGACGTCCGGGTCCGGCATCTTCAGGAGCAGGCAGGCTTTGTCGCTCCACCCCTGGGCCTTCCAGAACGTAGGCAGGGCCCGGGGCTTGGGCTTGGGCTTGGGCTTGGGCTTGACGGTGAAAAGCATTTTCAGGAGTCCGGGCGTCAGGCAGGTGTACCCCATGGAGGAACCGCCGCAGTTACGTCCGGGCGGCGCGCCCCTGGCCCCCACCGAACGGAACGTGACTCCCTCGGGCCGTGAACAGAGCCACCTGAGCGCCTGGGACAGAGCGTCCACCTGGTCGTCGTGGGCACCCGACGGGAAGGAGAAGAACTCGTGCTTTAAGTTTCCCGCGGCCAGGGTGCGTCAGGCTTGAAGAACACGTCGCCCGCCTCGAAGAACAGTGTTACGGCACGGACGCGGGCCCGCTGGAACCCGTCCGTTTCACGGGCTGAGACCAGTCCGCTTCACGGGGAGAAACCTGTCCAAGCCGTCTGTCTTTTTAGAGTGTCTATAACGGCGGATATCCGTACACTGGGCAGAAGATCAGCTCCTCCACCCTCCCCCCACCTGGTCAATGGCTTCCTCACTCAAAACCCAGGACCGACTCAAGCCAGCCCCAGGAGCGCCTCTCCTCTACTCACGTACCCCCTCTCGCCTTTCCGAAGCCCTACTCCAGCCTGACACAGGACCGCCCCCCTTGAGCCCATGAACAGATACGCAGTTGTAAACCAGATAACCAGATGAAACCAGAACCAGATGATATAAGTTGACACCCATAATTGAATTCGATAAAATTCAAGAAGTAATAGTTTTTTTTGCAAGCCGTTGAAATGGCAAAATCGAACGATATCGGCATTCCAGTACGCTCCCTTTCCTCTCCTTCGGTGGCATCGTTTTCGAGGGTTCTCAGTCCTGGCGCGTTTGACAAACAGTGAAAGGCTGGACCGCACCTGCCCGGCGAAGGCTTACAAATCAAGGCTCCGGAGAAATCATGGAAAACGCAAGCAAATATCCCATTATTGATTAATTACGTAGCTCACGGTATCCAGGCGGTCAAACATGCCTTTCCCTCTTCGCCTTTCCGGCATATGTTGCCTTCTGTCCTTGCTGTTTCAATTGTTTCTCCCGTGGAGCGCTCAGGGAGCTACCGTCCCGGAGACAGTTTACATATCCAATCTTGACGACAACGTAATATTCCGTTTGGATTTTTTTGGAAAGGGACTACCTTACTCTGCCGAGGACGACGGAGCTGGAAACTTGGATATTTCTGTCTCCGCCAATGATTTTTCCCAGCCGGTCCGGGAAGACATTGTCAGGGGCGTTGCCTACTGGGCCGATATCCTCAAACCCCGAGGGGCACCTGCCAACGCCGCAGTGTTGCGGGTCGCGGTCGATCCTCCAACTAATTACAATGCCGGGGCGTTATACTTTACCAAGCCCGACGATCCAGCCTATCCCAACGATCCCGGCAGGGGCTCCATCTGGAGTTCCATCATGGGCGAAGGCAGCCCCCTGACCGCATCTGGCCTGCCAAGCGACCCTTTGATTGGGGCCCACAGCCTCATCAACATCAATAACTTTGCCTGGGACACGCAGCCCAACTCCAATTTGCCTGAAACTTCCGGCACCCTGGCCCCAACTATGATCCACGAGATTGGCCATGCCCTCGGAATCATGTATACGGATCCAGAGTTCTCCCCTCTGCTGCAAGGCGCCCCTGGCCGGATGGTTTTTACCGGAACCGTAAGCAATGATCTTTTCGGAGGCCATGTTCCTATGGCCCATCTTAGCGATCAGGAATCCAGCCATTTCGGAGTGCGAAACGGACTGATGACCCACGAGCAAATCGTCAATTACCCCATGTTCATGGAGGTGGAACTGGCTGCTCTGGTGGACATAGGGTATGCCATAGATCTGAGGAATTTTTTCGGGAAATCCCTGTATGACGACAACGCGACTCTTAACAACGTAGAAAACGACACTGGATTTTTTGCCAGCAAGGGGTTTGATCCAGCCGACAACTGGCTGGGCTACGACGAAGGGACTCCTAACGCCAGCCTTTTCGGCGTAGGCCTGCATGTCTACGGGAGCAACTACGGCATCACGCAAAATGCGGATCTGCTGGCCGACGGAGCGGGCGGAGTAGGCATACGCGTAGACGGATTCGAGAACAGCGTGGCCATTCCCGAAGATACGCTGGTAACCGGCAACGGAGTCCGGGGTACCGGGCTTTTGGTCTCTTTCGGTTCTGGTCACAAGATCATAAGCCAGGGCGTCATCAGCGCCGCCGGCCCTCTCGGCATCGGGGCACGGTTCGATTTCGGAGCCCCCTACGTTGATACGTCCCTTTATTCATACGGACAATACTTTTTAAACCCGGAGGCCGATATCACTTACGACAACGAAGGTGAAGAGGTGGGAAGGAATCCGATAGGCGGTGATAAAACTGGCGACATCGACGGACCTCTGGTGGAAAGTTTCGATCTGAGCGGAGCTCTGCTGGGCGGGCCTTCCGCCGTCGGCGGCCAGTATCTTTCCGGTGAATTCGTCGATTACGGGGGAAGGCCCATCGCACTGTATATCGGTCCGGGCGCACATGTGGCAACCATCAACGTCATGAACGGCGCATTTATTTACGGAGACATCGTCTCCCGTTGGGACCCCGAAAAATACGACATCGACGACCCGTTGGATTTCACGACGGAACTGACCTTCGGAATGCTGATGGACAGCGACGGAACAGCCATTCCCTCGTCCAGCGACCCCGCCTTCGCCCTCCGCTACAGGGGCGATATCATCAGTCATTCAAACATCAACGTTTCCCTTAAAGGAGGCAACCTCGATTATGCGGGAAGCATGCTTGTCCGTACTTTTTCCATGGCGGAAGGCGCCCGCCTTCTGACCGAATTCGTGGGCGGCGAACCCGTAAGGATTGCGGCAAGCTTGTCCGTGGAACTTGAGCCGCTCTCGGCCATCGGATTTGCTCCGTCCGCCTTCAGTTACGGCCGTGAAATCGCGGTCGGCGGCAATCCCGTGCTCGAGTTCACGCAGTCCGTTCCGGACTCGCCGCCGCAGCTGCTGCAGTCGTCCGGCCCCTTCGCCGTGGGTCCGTTCGACT
>JAIRZX010000676.1 GCA_031267005.1 Deltaproteobacteria bacterium | reverse complement strand
ACCTTCAGCTTAGAAGGCTGTTGCTCTATCCATTGAGCTACTGGCGCACTCGCGCCCCGGACGCCGGGCCGCAGCCCCGGGCGCTCCGGGCTACTTTTTCGTGATGACGAAATCCTTGTGGCCGGGCATGGCTGCCAGCCCCCGGAAGAAGGCAACGATGCCCTGGGCGGAGGTGTACTTGGTTATGAGGCCGTTCTCGGTGATGGTGACGCCGTTCGCCTCGGCAGCCTTCCTTATGTCCTCAAGCGTGTCCGGGTAGGTGTAGATGGATACGCGGCGATCGCTCGCCTCCGCGATGGTGAGGAACACCCCCTGGCCGGAGACCTTGGGCTGGCCCTCGCCCTGGGGCTTGCCGTCGGAGGGGGGGACAACCTGCATGATGAACCGCTCGGAGTCGAGCCGTTCCAGGGTGATCCTGAGGGAGCCCTCCTGCTTGCCAGAGACGGCCAGGAAGGTGTTGGAGGTGCCCTTCACCGGCGTGAAGGTAAGCTGGGCGCCCTCCTGGTCCTGCCAGCGGCCGTTCAGGACGGGGATGACGCCGCTTTCCAGAGTCCTCTCCTTGAGGAAAGGCTGTGGCATCGTGAGCACGCACCCTGCGAGGACGAACGCGGCGGCGGCCAGGGCGCCAGTCGCGAAAGCGCGGACCCGCCGCTTGCGGCCCGGCGAATCTGTCATGTGCTGTTTCCTCCGGTATGGGCGGGCGGCTTGGCCGCCTCGCGCGAAGGCTAAGGACCTTTACCAGCGGGGCACGGCCGCCCCCTTGAGCCTTCCGGTGAGGCAAAGCCCCGTCGGGGCCCTCCGGGGCGCTCGGTCCGAATCCTGCCTGATTAGCGGTTTCCGGCCTTTGGCCTTTTCTCTCCGGCCATTAAGGAGATTGCCAGGGCCCTTCGGGCTCAGCCTTTCTGGAAAACCCCTCCGGCCTTCGCCCGAGGCCTTTCCCGTGGCCGCCACTCAGGCCTCAGCCCGTGCCATGGGCCCGGGGCTTTCGGTTCCCGGGAGTCCGGCCCGGTGCCCCAACCCGGCCTACAGGCCCAGGACGTCCCCGAAGGTGTACAGCCCGGGGGGCTTGGAGCGGATCCAGACGGCGGCCCTTATGGCGCCCCCAGCCAAGGCGTCGCGGCTCTGGGCGCGGTGGGTGATTTCGAGGACCTCGCCGGGCCCGGCGAACATGACGGTGTGGGTGCCCACGATCTCGCCGCCGCGCACGGCGTGGACGCCTATCTCGTCCTTCGGGCGGGCGCCGGGGGTGCCGTGGCGCCCGTAGACGGCGCAGGCCGCTGGGTCGTGCCCCCGCGCCGCGGCGAGCCGTTCCAGCAGGGCCAGGGCGGTGCCGCTGGGGGCGTCCGTCTTGCGGTCGTGGGGTGTTTCGACGATCTCAATCTCGTACTCGCGCCCGAGGATGCCGGCGGCGTCGGCCGCCAGGCGGTACATCAGGTTCACGCCGAAGCTCATGTTGGGGGCCAGCACCACCGGGATGGACGCCGACGCCTCCCTCACCGTCTCCAAGGCGCCCTCGCCCAGGGCGGTAACGCCTATCACGGCGGCGACGCCGATCTTAGCGGCCGCCTTCAAGTGGTCCTCCGCCCCCTCGGGGCTGGAAAAGTCCAGGTAGACCTTGGAGGCCTCGGCCGCGGGGATGAAGTCGTCGGTGACCGCGACGCCCAGGGTGCCTACCCCCGCGATGTGCCCGGCGTCGAGGCCCAGGTACGGGCTCTCGCGGCGGTCCACGGCCCCTGCCAGCCGCAGGTCCGGGTTCTCGGCCACGAGCTGCACCAGGCGCTGGCCCATGCGGCCGGCCGCCCCGCAGATGGCTACCGCTGTGGCTCTCGTCATGCGGACGCCCCCCACTCGGCGACAAGGGCCTTCAGCTTCTCCGCCACGGGGGCGGAGGGCTCCGTTAAAGGCAGCCTGGTCTCCGGGCCCATGCGGCCTGCAAGGTACAGGGCGTGCTTGACCGGGATGGGGTTGGTCTCCAGGAAAAGCGTCCTGAACAGGGGGAGGAGCTTGAAGAAGAGGGCCCTGGCCCCGGCCAGGTCCCCGGCCTCCCAGAGGTTCCAGAACCTCACGAGCTCTCCCGGCACCAGGTTGGCGGCGACCGAGATGACCCCGCCCCCGCCCACGGAAAGGAGCGGCAGGGTGAGACCGTCGTCCCCCGACGTGACCAGGAAGTCTGGGCCGCAGAGCTCTATCACGCGGATCATCTTGTTCAGGTCCCCCGTCGCCTCCTTGACTCCCACGAACTCGGGGAGCTTGGCGAGGCGGGCCACAGTCTCGGGGAGGATCTCTACCGAGCAGCGGCCGGGTATGTTGTAAAGGACGATGGGGAGGGGGGCCTCCCTCGCCACCTCCTTGAAGTGCCGGTACAGCCCCTCCTGGGTGGGCTTGTTGTAATACGGCGAGACCAGCAGCAACCCGTCCGCCCCGGCCTTCTTGGCGTGAACGCTCATCTCCACCGCCTCGCGGGTGGAGTTGGAGCCGGTCCCCGCCAGGACCGGGACGCGACCGCGCGCCTCGCTCACGGCTATCTCTATGACCCTGGCGTGCTCGGCGTGGGTGAGGGTGGGCGACTCGCCGGTGGTCCCGCAGGGGAGCACGGCATGCACCCCCGATGTTATGAGGAAGTCCACGTGGCGCCGGAGCGCCTCCTCGTCCACCGCCCCGTCACTGAAAGGGGTGACCATCGCCGGGACCACCCCCCTGAAGATTCCGGTCATTGCCCCTGCCCCCTCCTGGATACCCGGAGCACGTCCGGGCCGGTCTGCCCGGAGAAGGTGTGGCGCACGGGGCCCTCCAGGTAGACGGTGGACGGGGCCGCCGGGTCCCCGTCCCACCGGACTATGAGATCCTCGCCGCCCCTCGTCCTGCAGACTATCCTGGGCCCGTGCACGTAGCCGTTGCGGGCGCTCAGGAGAGCGGCCGCAGTGCAGCCGGTGCCGCAGGCCAGGGTCTCGTCCTCGACGCCCTTCTCGAAGGTGCGAACGGCTATCACGTCGTCGCTTATTATCTGCACGAAGTCCACGTTGGCGCCGGGGTGGAAGCTAACGTGCCGCCGCACGGCACGGCCTATCTTCGGCACGTTAACGGCCTCCAGGTCGTTCACCCAGGTCACGGCGTGCGACACCCCGGTATTTATGCGGTGGTAGGTCTGGTTGAAGCCGTCCACCTCGACCATGGCCACGCCCTCGCCTCGGCCGGTCACGGGCAGGCTCACCCTCACCTGGGAGTTGACCACCTCGGCGGTGATCTCCCCGGCGTTGGTGTGGATGACCATCTCGGATCCCGCTATGGAGAGCGTGTAAGCCAGATGGGCGGCGCAACGGGAGGCGTTCCCGCACATGTCGGCCTCGGAGCCGTCGGCGTTGAAGAAGCGGACCGCGAAGTCCACATCGTCAGGCCCGGCCGCTATGTAGACCACGCCGTCCGCCCCTATGCCGAACTTGGGCCTGGAAAGGAGGCGGGCCTTCCTGGAGAGCTCGCTCTCGGGCACGTGCCCCTCCCAGTTGTCTATGATGACGAAGTCGTTGCCGTGCCCGCTGTATTTGTAGAAGCTCAACTGTTCCATTGGTTGATAAGGTTCCTCTAGAAGTCCCCCGGCTTCCGGGGGCCCGTTGCGGCCCCGGGCCCTGGAGCCCGCGGCCTACGGAGCCGGAAGCGGCGGAAGGGGCCCGGCCAGCGGCCCCGCTGGGGCCCCGGGGCCGGAGGCGGAATCCGGGGGGCATCTCCCCCCGG
>JAIRZX010000669.1 GCA_031267005.1 Deltaproteobacteria bacterium | reverse complement strand
CGCCGCCCCCCCCCCCCCCCCCCCCCCCCCCCCCCCGCCCCCCCCCCCGGCCCCCCCACCGGCCCGGCGTGATCTTTTTTACAGGATAGCGGGCGGCTCCAATGCGATTGCGTCCTTGGAAGCGGGTGGGTTGCGCTGGGGAGAGGCTGGGGGAGCAGGGGGGCGACGGAAGACTACGAGTAGCGGAGAAGTCCCGTGCCGTGACGGACGCCGGACGGGCCGGAGAATTCCTCGGAGGGGGAGCGCGGACGCGGAAACGCCCGAGGCAAGACGGTCGAAAAGGCGCCAGCGGCGGGAAAAGCCGCTTTGCAGTATCAGGCATTGGCCGTTTAACCGGCTTTTGCAGGTCCCCCCCAGCGGCTGGCTGGCTGGCTGGCTGGCTGGCTGGCTGGCTGGCTGGCTGGCGGCCAGGGAGGCTCCCCCGGATCCGGCTCTGGGACGCCGGGACAGCTCCCGGACAAGCTCCGCCCGCGCGTCGCCTGTCCTCCTCTGCAAACGGGGCACGATCGCCGTCCTGTTGACGATTTCGAAAACAACGGCGGCTTAGACGATGCCCAGAGCCAAGAGCATCATTTAAAACGTGTAATCCATGGCGTGCCTCCTCATGAGGCTCTGGTTTTTCCAGGGGAGGATTTCTGGGTAATAGCCAATTTGGCTTAAACCTCCCGGCAGGGCGGCCCGGCGAAGGGGCGAAGTCGGGGGGCGGTGATGTCCGGCTTAGAAGTCGCCCGGCCCGGCCCGGAACGGATCGGTTCCGGGCTTCCGACGGAAAGCTCGACTTTCAGTTTCCGGGCAGCCTCGGCGGCGGCCGTCCTCTTCCGGACGCGGGGGATGAGCGCCTTGCGCACCATGACTTCGAAAACAACGCAGATGGCGGCTATGACCAGGCCGGAGAGCATTACCAGGTAAGCGGCGTGCATGATTGTCTCCTTGACGGGTCAATCCGGCGCGCGGAAGTTAAAAAGCGCGGACAAGACGAAAAAGGCCACTCCTACGGAACAGGCAACAAGGCTGTTTTGGTCGTTCTGGAACAGGGCCACCAGGAAGGAGCCCGCGCCAGCCTTCTCGCAGATGCCCGTGGCTATCTTGTAGCTCTGGCCGTATTTCTTGTCCGGAAACGCCCTGTCTTCGGCTTCGGTTCTCAGGGACGCGATTTCGTCATCGCCCCCTGGTTTCTTCTGAGAATGTATCAATGGTGATCGGACGGGCGCACTGCGGGCAGGGCGTGGCCAAGAAGGACAGCTGGCGCCAGCAAATCGGGCACCGGATAGAGTGAGGCATGGGATTCTCTTTTTCGTATCCGTTCACGGGGGGGCTGGCAACGCCGCCAGGAAGTGGGCTGGCTCGCGGGAGGAAGGCCCGGGAGACCTGAGGTGGAGAGCTGAGGCATGAAAAGGAAGCGTTCGGAAGTATTGAAGACAGGACAGCCGAGGGGCAGGCGGGGAGGCCAGTTCTCAGGCGCCGGCCGCCATGCGAGCGGATACTGCGTCCATGGCGAAGTCGGGGTGCTGTCAAGTGCCTGGCCAGGCCCGTGAACGGATACGTTCTATGGCTTTGCCGCCGTAACCACATTATTACCGGCAGCAACGAGGCGTCCAATTGATTCCCATGCAACCGGTTCCCGTGAAGCCTGGTTCACGTGCAGACGGCCGGATTCGTTGCGGCGGCGTCTTAGACGTTAAAACGAGACCGGGGGCTTGGCCTTGACCCTGCAAGCGAGTTTGAGGTATTGGCCCGGGTCCTAAATTCAGGTGTCAGAAGGTGTACATGACGCTCAGGCTGGCGGAGATCCCGTCCCGCCTCCCTACGGAACCCTGGACTCCCATCCTCACCTCCAGGGGGCTTCCGGGGGAGCTCACCACGAGCCCCAGCTCGCCTATGCCCGAGGAGCCCCCCAGCGACACCTCCGGTATGGGGAGCCCGTCGTAGAAGACGCGGGAGTCCCCGTCGAACTCGTGCTCGAAATAGAGCCCGAAGTAGCCTTTTATCGCGGGGGTGAACCGGGCGTTCAGCCGGGCGCCCGCCACGGCCCTGGAAGAGGTGACCGCGCTCAGGGACGCGGGGACGTCGTTCACCCTGAAGTCGTCGCCTTCGCGGCGGACGTGGAAGTACTTGGCCGACACTTCCAGCGTTCCGTCGAAGCCCCTGTCGGAGAAGTCGAACACGTAGCCCAAACCGGCGTGGAAGCCCCAGTATTTGGCGTCCAGGCCGTAGGATACCTCCGTTCCCGGGGAAAAGGAGAAGTCGCGGGTCCTAAAGTCGGCGTCGGCCTTCCCGAAACGGACGGACGCCTCGGCGAACGGGCGGCTCGAGTCTTTCGGGCCAGCGTCGAACCTCAGGAAGGCCCCGCCGCCCAGATACGACAGATCCCCCTCCCCGTGGACGGAAGCGAGGTTCGCGAAGTCGTTGTAGGAGTCGAAGCTGCCGTCCCCGAACTCCAGGAAGGCGCCCGCCACCAGGGTCCCGAAGGATGTCTCGGTCCCGAAGGCCACGCCCACGTCGCCGTTCGTCCCCTTCACCTCCACGTGCGATCCGGTCTCCGCCCGGTGCCAGCCGTAGCTGACGTTGGCGAAGGCCGACACGCCCAAGCCCGGGGAGGCGGCGGCCACGGCCGCCGGGATGGCCTGGCCGGCTATGAGGTCGCTCCCCCTGTTCACGAAGGAGACGACGGCCAGGGGGAGTTCGGAGAGGGCCTTGGCCTCGTCGGTGACTGAGGCTTCGAGGATTTCGATCCCGTGCGTCGCGGCGATGTCGGCGACGGAGATAGCGTAGCTCACGAAGGGCTGGGTTATCGTGACGCTTCCTATGTAGTCGGCGGCATTCGCGTTGACGGTTCCGGTTGATTCGTCTACGAGATAGACCGTGTCCCCGCTGTTGAGCCTCCCGCTTCCCGAAATGGCGATCGCGATGTCGGACTTGCCTGATAGCCCGTCCCCGAACGTGACCGCTTCCGCCGGGAGCAGGGGCCTTTTGGCCGGATCCGTCGCTTCCATGGCCCTTGCGGCGGTTACGTTTATCTCGAAGCGCTCCACGCCGTAAATCCTGCCGAACGCGCCCGTGTTGTCAAGATGGTTCAGGACGAGCGTGTTTCCGGAGAAGGCGTTCACGGGCGACGGCGCGTACCCTACGGCCAGTTCGGCGGCTGAAGAGTCGATGATCATTGTCCCGTTAAGCGTCACCGTGTTGGAGACTGCGGTTCCGTCCGCGTAAGACGTTTCCCCTCCGTAAATCGATCCTTTTATCTCGCTGTCGGTGATGGAAATCGAGTTGTTTTTGGCCGAACCGCCCTCAGAGTAGCCGCCGCTGGCGGTAGCGGCGGCACTGAGCATGACGCGGTCCATCTCGACCGTGTTGCCTTCGGCGTCGCCGCCTGCCCATCCTCCGGTAACTTGTAAGTAGCTGACAGTGGAAATCATGACGCCGCCCGACAGCTTTACGTGGTTATCATAGGCGTCGGAATTTCTGGACTCGCCGCCTACGGCGTTGCTGATTCGGGCTTCTGCGGCAACCGTTACCCGGTTGCCAGACGCGACGCCGCCTGTTGTAACTCCGCCGTAAATGTTAGAGGCGTTAGTGCTGGCGGTTATCGTCACCCAGTTGCCGGTCGCGTCGCCTCCGTTTGCGATTCCGCCGCGAATGATGCCGGTCGTAGCCTTTGAGGAACATCCCTGCTCGCGGCAGTATATCTCCACGCTGTTTCCTTTCGCGTCCCCGGATGACGGACTATTTGGTAATACGGCTTGTGCTCCGAATAAATCGCCGCCTTCGAACAGCGCGTCTCCGGAGCCGAGCTCGACTTTGACGCTGTTGCCTGTTACGTTGCCTCCCTGTTGAATATAGGCTCCAAATACCTGCTTGCTGTTTCCTAAAATGAAGTTTTCGGCTCCTGTGGAGATGAACACGCTGTTCCCTTCAGCGGTCCCCCCGGGACGGCGCATCCATGCTCCGTATATACTGCCATCGACGGTGACGGCGCTGTTGCCTGTCACGATGGTGACGGAGTTGTTTTCTGCGGTCCCTACGGCAGCATAAGAATAACCGTAGATATCGCCGCCGACGGTGACGGCGTGGTTGCCTGTCGCTATTTCGACGCTGTTGGATTCGGCATTGGCAATACCATTGGTTGCATAAATATTTTGAGTTATTGTTACGTCACCGGCTCCAGAGCAAGTAGTATTTACATAAACCTTGTTTAGTTTGCCATAAAAATTATTAGTGTCGTCGTAGGCACCAGTCACGTTACCCGAAACGGTACCGCTTTGGATAGTCACCGAGTTGGATTCAGCCACCGCTTGGTAGTGATGCTCTACATATAACCATGCTCCGAAGACATCTCCATCGATCAATCCGGTCGAGCTGAGCTTGACGTTTACGGAATTGTTGAATGCATACTCGTCTCCAATTTGTTTTTCCGAATATCCGCCGACAACAAATCCTTGGACGTTGACGGTTCCTTCCAGCTCGACGACGTTGGACGATAGAGTTACGTTACCGACAGTTTCTACCGCTATTCCGCCCGCTATTGCAACTTCGTAAGCGGAATTTGAATAGGACCCCCATTCGAGCTTTACGCGGTTATTGCCGATAAAGAGGTTGTTTTCCGCCGTGGCGGCCCCTTGCGTTATTGAGCCACCCGCAACTATGTCACTAACGATCAGCGCGCTTTTCCCCTCTTCTCCCTTGACTTCCACCAAGTTGTTCCGGACCGAGGCGCCGTCTGCGGCATTGCTGAGCTTTCCGCCGATTAGACTTCTCACGCCGTCCAATATTATCGCGTCGGAATCTTCGCCGCCCTTGCCGTCGATCGTGATCCTGTTCCCGAGATCCTCGTTTTCCCCGCCCCCGACGGCTCCGCTTCCTATTATCAGGGCGCCGAAGATGTCGTCCCAGTCCCCGATGTTTTCGCTGCCGGCCTCGAAAACCACGGAGTTCTTGACGGCTGCCGCGCGGTCCCCGCTTCCGGACACGGCCAGGCCTCCGGCTAAGACGCCAGTTCCGGTGTATTCTCCCGTGACCCTTACCGTATTTTCCTCCGCCATGGGCGTGCCGCCACCGCTTCCGATGATGGCCCCGCCGGCCGCGTACGTGGTCCCTGTGACGGCATTCTGAGAGATTTCGAGTGTATTGTTGTCGACCTTGTCTTCCGTATCGGTAAAGCCGGCGGCTACGCTGTCGTTCGGGGCGATCGACGCGTCAAAAATCAGGACGTGGTAGTGGCTTTTGGGCGGCTCCGAAGGGTCGGGCTTTACGGCTACCACGTTCCCCATTTCGGTTGTAACCGTGATATGTTCCGAAATGTTCGGAATGGCCGATAGCGTGTCCTCATCGGCGGACGCCGTGGAGCCGGAAGCGGCGAGCGTCGCGAAAAGCGCCAGAAATATAAGGCCCAGCGCGAGAATTCCGGCCCGGCCAGTGGAAGCAAACAGCGCGTTGCCGTTCATTGCAAGCCTCACTTTTCCGTTGGCGCGCGGGTTATCCCGGGCAGGATTCCCTCGCTGCACGTGCGTTTATAAAAGTCCCCGGTTCCGGTTTCGGGAGTGGTTCCCCGGGAGGACCAAGGTGCTGGTCAGGCGGAGGGTCCTCTGGGGACCTTGCTTGCCGACTGTGTTCAGCCTGGCGGGAGCCGTAACCTTTTTTTCGCCATAGCGGCCTTTGGAGGCCAAGTCGGCAAAAAATTCATCGTTTTCATCCAGCGCGCCGGACAGTCGCGGCGTCGCTCATAAACGGCTGTTTTTTTGCTTTAGCATTAGCTGGACTGTGTTGGTAACTTCTGAATTTTTGATGAAATTCTTTGACGACTAATGATTTTTTTGACTGAAAATATATTCTAAAATTTATTTATATCTTCAAATATGTTTTCTATGCGGCTGTTCAGCTTATAATTGTTATTGGCTTTACAGAGAACCAGTATATTGATATATGAATAAATTTTCTGTCAATAAATATTAATAAATTAAATTATTGTATTTGCCAAATATATTGAATTTAAACTTTCCACTCGTTCTGATACGTTTTAAATTTACCTGGAACAGGCATGAACTTTTCTTCATGGACGTGACTTCATGTGGACATGAATGATCAGGGGCCCTATTTGTTGGCTGGCAGAACTGCATGCGGGACGCTCCGGAGCGGATTTTACGGGGGGACGGGTTCCGCGGCGCCGTTCCGAGTCCGGTTCCAGGAACGCAAAATGCCGAAAGGGGAAGGACCGGAAACGGTCCTGCCTTTCGGCACGAAAAAAGCCCGTGCCTTTCCAGATGGAAGGGCGCGGGCCGGACAGTCGGAAACCTGGCGGGCGAGTTTAGCCGGGGTACCCCTTAAGAGAGAGATGCAATAATAATGCCAAGAATATAACCGAAGCGACGGCCGGCAACTTCGGCCTCCGCCGCAGCGGCATCCAGTCAGGTTTAGTAGCGTGCCGAACGCCCAATCCAGTCACCTGCGCGCCTGGGCCACCCCGTCCGAGGACGGGTTTTCGTTCCCTGGAGCCGAAGTTAGCTCCGGGGTCGTTACTTGCTGGCGGGAAACAACGATAACCGTTGCGAGGCTCGTTGGTACCGGCCGGGTCCGGGCCGTCAACAGGGAATCAGCCAAACCCTGACGTTGCCGGCCTGAGGGGAAGTGCGCTGTTGGGGCCCGGTTTCGCCTCAGTGTTAAAAAATATAGAGCGTAATTTGACCGCTGTCAACCGCCGCCGCTCGCGTACGGCGCTCCCAGGAACCTTAAGGTTTAAGCCGCTTAGACGCTCTAAGCGCCAAGCCTGAATCTCTGTTTCTTCAGTCCTTGTTGTCGGCTTCGCGGTATGGCCCGCCTGTTGCGGTATCCAGGCGCTTGCTGGTTCTATTGGAGCGTCAATAAACGGCGTGCGGCGCACCGTTCCCCCTGCGGGCGCCTTCAAAAATGATCGCCCGATGCATCAGTCTGGCCTTTGGCAGTCGGCCGCGAACCAGGGGCGGGGCAAAGGATTGTCGGCGCGGCATGGTGAAACGAGGCGTGACTCGGTGGGACTGGGACGGGCGGGCCCGGAGAGGTCGGCGGCGAGGCAAGGGCCGTATCCCCCCTATGCCGGGCCCAGGCTCCCCCTGAGAGGCTGACCCCGGAGGAGGGGGGGTGCGGCCGGATCCAGGGGGATCGGGAGGATCGGGAGGTTCGGGAGGGAACTCGGCCCTCGCGGCCTACGCGACGCGCCGCGGGTCCTAGGCTCCGCCGCGTAGGAAGCTCTTCGAGGGATTTTTCGCTGGCTTCCGGCATGGATTCCGGAGATTCCGGGGTGGGCGTCCGGCAGTCGCTTCCGTTCCGGGTGCATACCTGCTCCGGCGTCCCCAGGCGTCAAGAACCGGCTGGACCCGTGTCCGCGGAGGGGCGGGGCGGAGGCGCCTTTTCCGGCTCGGGGGCGCGGGGCCCGTCACGGCTCCTGGAACCCGTGGCGGACTCTGGCGGAGGCCTCCGCCAGGGCCGGGTCGAAGAGGGAGCCCGCGCCCTAGATTATGATCTTCCCGGCCGCGTCGTTCGGGAAGGGGCCTTGCTGGGGCGCTTCGAAACGGGCTCGTCGCAGGCGGCCATGAGCCTCCCCCTGAGCGGGTAGCAGTTCCCAGAGAGTCCGTTGGGGTACCCGGAGCCGTCCCGGCGTTCGCGGCGGAACTTCGCGAAGGTCCTAATGTCCTGGCGTAGTGTATGAACTGCCCGGCGCCCTCGGGAAGGCCGGAGCCCGGCCTGTCCAGGAAGGCGGCCCCGCGGACGGCGCGGGGATTCGTCTCCCCGGATTCGGGGCCGTTTGGCCTCCCGGGCTTTTTGGGTATGAGTTCGCTCGCGGAGTACTTGCCCGCGTCGTGGAGGAGCGAGGACCTCAAGAGGGCGGAGCGGTTCCAGGGCCGGATCTCGTCCGAGCAGATCACCTCGTCGCCATGGCCACGATCAACAGCCCGAGCCAGCTCGCGGCGCGGTTGGCGCCCCCGGCGGGGCAGCCTCCGGCTCTCCGGGAGATCCGCCGCCGCCGCGGAGAGGGCCACGGGAAGCCTCACGGCCCTGTCCGCCTTCTCGGCCTCCTTGGCACTCATTTCCAGGTTCAGGCGCTCCGGCTCCCCCCGGGACTCCAGCCGCTGCCTCTGGCGGCTGAGGGCCAGGCGCGTCACCGCCCCCGCCCCCAGGATCTCCGGCCCGAAGGGCTTGGAAACGAAGTCCGCCGCTCCGGGCCTGAAGCTATCGGCACGCGTCCGGGAATAGGAATTCCCGGTGGTGAAAATTAACGGAACCTCTTCCGCGGCGGGGTTGGGCTTCAGCGCCTTTATGGAACCGAATCCGTCCATGCCTGGCCTGCTGACGCCGAGTATGATCAGATCCGCCCGGGCCCAAGTCCATGAACTCCGGCATGCGTTCCCCGGAGGGCACGGCGAAGACGTCTTTCGTGAAGAAGCCGGTCGGCTTGGAGCTTGCCGCTCCGCCAGCCGCGCTTCCCGCCCTTATCGGGTATTGACTCGCGATCCGGGGAAGACAGGCGCCGGAAGGGTTCCGGCGTCTTCCCGGCCGGGGCGGCCGCGCGCCAGGACCGGGCAGACGGCGGCGGCCGGCCGGGCGAGAACTCCTTCAACGGCCCTGCCAGGTGAGAGGGCCGGGCTGGCCCGCGTGGCGCCGGGAGGTTTCGTCCGTCCGGGAGTTCCGGTCTTTGCGGCCGACGGCCGGCCACAGGTCCTCCGCGGCGGGGATTTGCGAGCCGGGCGTCAAAAGGGCGGGGGGGAGGGGTGTCCAGGCGGGGGCAGGGGTTACGGGGAAGGGGGCGCGCGAGCAGGCCCGGGGCTCCGCGGCCGGAAGCCGACGGATCGGCGTTTACCCGGCGCTTGGTTCTCCCTGTCCGGACGCGGCCATGGATTCCGCCCCGGGGCTCCCGCCGCCTCGGAGACCGGCCTGCGTCGAACGCCGCTTCCGGTCCGTGCGGGATCCGCGCGGCATGTCCAAGATGCCCGTTATGTAAGCGGTGTCCTCCCGCAGATTCGAGACGGAGCCGGACAAATTGTCGAGTCCCGCCTGAA
>JAIRZX010000613.1 GCA_031267005.1 Deltaproteobacteria bacterium | reverse complement strand
AGCTTCCCGACCGCCCCCTCATCATTCCCAAGCTCCTTGCCGCCCCAAACTCCTTCCCGCCTCCAGTCCGCCGCATCACGAAATCCCCAGGCGGCGATCCCCGCTGCGGCCTTCAGCTTCCCGGCCGCCCACTTCCTTATCCGGCCCTCGTCCAGTCCGCCGCATCGAGAGTCCGCCCCGCTGCGAGCTATCCTCCACTCCGCCCCGCTCGAGACCGTCCAGGCCCCTCGCGGGCCGACCTCCCTATCCCCTCGGCCTTCGGGCAGGCCCCCCGGACCGGGCCGCCCGCAGACGGGAAAACTCCTGTTCCGCCCGGGGTCAAGGCCTTGACCGGCGTCGGCCGCCTGACCAACGAAATTGTATCACCCGTCAAAAAGAATGCAAAAGGCGGACGGAAAAAAAACCCGCTTCAGCCTCTTGACTTTGTCAGAAATTATGCTAGATATTCTCGGAAATATAGCCCGCAGATACCACATTAGTTAATTTTATGTATTCATTTACTAAAATTCCTTAAATTTTACACTTAAAAAAATTTTTCTTGGCCTAAAAAAATTCGCGTCGCCGCCGCCTTTTCCCGCCCGTAGCGCGGTTTCCCGGCCCTCCAGGACCCTCGGCGCTCATCCCGAAACTGCGGAAACCCTTATGCGGCGGGGCTTGCGTCCCGGTAAATCTCCCGCTTCCGTCCGAAGGTCCGCCGCGCCCTCGAAACCGCTCCCGAGACGCCCGGAAGCGAATTTGGTCCGCGAAGCTGCCGCGTCCCTCCCCTCCGCAGTAAATTCGGTTCGGAAGGCGGCAGATTTCGCCCGAAACCCCTCTGCCTGCCGCCTCGTCACATCCCGAAGCCAGCCTGTCCGTTGACAGCCCCCCTTCAAGCCGCAGGGAAAGGCCAATGTAGCTCTGGCAAAGCGGTTTTCCTCTGGCAAAGCGGTTCGCGCTTCGCTTGCATTCACTCTCTCGGTTCCCGATGAGAGTGTAAAATGGGGGGGACGCTGTGGAACCGAGAGTGACCCAGATTACGCCGCATTTGCGGGATTCTCGGTAATGAGACATGGTGCCCCTCCGGGGCGGGCGCCAGAAAAAACGGCGTCTCCGCCGGGCCCTTGACTTGCCAGGAAGTCGGCAGGAAGGAAACCCGAAAAAAGTGCATTTCAGGCTGGAACCCCGGCCGGAGGGAGGCGGCTGTCGAGCCGTGCGCAGATCGATTCATAATCTCGAACCGAGCCCTCCGAAAACGACGTTATGGCCGTCCCCTCCCAAGGAGCTTCCGCCTTCCCCAAGGAGCTTCCGCCTTCGCCGGGGTCGCGGGGATGGCGGTGAAATGTCATTCGAGAATGATCCCCGCTTCCTTCGGCCGCCCGCGCGGGGGCTGGCAAACCCCTCACGAAGTCGTCGGCGCTGAGGCAGACGGGCTGAACCTTCCTTGGAACTGCCCCCCCGCGAGCCTGGCCGCGCCGCCGGGCTCCGGGGGGGTGGAAGCCAGATCGTTTCCCGTGAACCGGCGGCCCTGGGAGATAGCCGGCTCGTAACGGCCGGGTGCCGGCCTCGCCAAAGGGGGCCCGCGGCCCGCTCAGATCCATGGCTGTGGCGGGCCTCCATGGGAAACGGCAGACGGCCTGCAGGAAGCGGGGCTCTTTCTCCCATTTGCCTCCGAGGCCCTAGGAACCCCGGCAGGCGGCCCGGCCCCTGGACGGGGCCAGGCCGCTGCTCCCGAAGCCCATGCTTCCGGGGAAGACCGGGGACGCCGCCTGGAACTCCCGGCGGGACCGACGCGGCCGGACCTGCCCCCCCCCGGCGAAGCGAGCCCGTTGGCCGCGAAGCTTAAGGCCAGGCGGAAGCGGGGCGCCGTCGCCCGTCCCCCGCCACGGCCTACGGCACGCCGCTTGACGTCAGGGGACATCTCCGCTTCCAGCCCCTCGGTCCGGACCAGAAGCGTGGCCCTAAGCGCGGCTCCGCCGTCCGCTTGCAATCTGGCCATATGAGACCCCAGAGGCCCGCGGGGCCCGCGTGGGACTCCTTCGGTGGCGGGTCCGCTGGCTATCGGAGCTGCGCGGGAGCGCCCTCGCCGATTTCGGGTAAGGATGCTGGCGGTCAGGGGGCCGTAGGGGCCTCAGGCTCGGCGGGCGAGGCCTGCCGCGGCAGGCGATCCAGCGGGCTCGCATCTTGTTTAAAGGAGTTGGAACGGTCGGAAAAAAATTATTCAGGCAATTTAGTCATAACCAGTATGTTTGGCGTAAAGATTAATTCAAGGTCCTTCATGGTTTTCGGCGAGATTTAGCTATTATGCGACGCTGCTTTCAAGGATTATACCGGCTTGATTTTTCATAATATTTTGCGGCAGGCGGAGGAAAGCCGCCTTCGCAGCCGTTGCGCCGATTCCGGATGATTTTTCCACTGAATAGCTCCCCAGCCGAATGAACGCCTTCTGACCGCAGCAAGGCGTCCTTCCGAAAACGGAACTCCGGCTGGCGCTTAATCCTGGTTGACAGGATACGTCCCTGGCCATCCTTGTCTAAATTGAAAAACTGCACGTTGATTAAAACACCATCATATGATAATTAATAGTCGGTTGCCAAATCCTCCCGTATTGGCAATAGCTCCGGCAGCCGAAAGGAGAAACACATGTCTGAGGAATTGCCCGTTCTTTCCGTAGGAAATCCGGTTTTTGAAGTCCTGAGGCAAAAAAGGGAAGTCTACGTCGACAAGTCTAAGTATATCCCGATGTTGAGCGAATGGGGACAGTTTATCTTTTGCGCCAGGCCCCGCCGTTTCGGCAAGTCGCTTACTGTAAGTACCCTCGACGCGTTTTACTCAGGCAGGATTGATCTTTTCCGGGGACTCGCCGTCGAGGAACTCATGTCCTCCCCGGCTTTCGCCCCCCGCCCGGTTATCAGACTTGACATGTCCATCCCGGCGGACAGCAAGAGCGTGGATATTTTAGAAGAAAACATCAAAATTCTTCTTGAGGCAAACGCCGATCGCCACCAGGTATCCCTGCGGGGCCCGGATTACGCGACCGCCTTTTTTTGCCTTCTTAATGACGTCCGCAAACGCATCGGTCAAAAAGTCGTGCTCTTGATAGACGAGTACGATTCGCCCGTCATCAGCCTTGCCGAGAGGGATAAACTGACCTTCAACGCGCAATTGCTTGCCGACACGCGGATCGTCATGCGTAATTTTTACAGGGAGATCAAAAGCGCATCCGAATTCATCGAGTTGGTCTTCATCACGGGATGCACCAAGTTTTCCAGGATGGGCGTGTTTTCCAGTCTCAA
>JAIRZX010000601.1 GCA_031267005.1 Deltaproteobacteria bacterium | reverse complement strand
TCCGGGAGAGGGCCCCCCTGTCGAAGGCGGCGTCAAGGTATCCCCGTCCGTCCATTACGCCCCGGACGCCTTCCCCGCCCACGATGGCCTCTATCTCCGAGGCGACCCCGGGAAGCGCCGGGAATCCCGGCCAAGCTGCGGTTACGCCCATGGCCATGGCGGTCGCCGGGCGTCCGGAACCTGCCCTTCCGGGTCCGGCCGGCCCGGCTGCGGGTCCGGCTCCGGCTCCCGCTCCGGCGGCCGCGACCGCCGAGTCCTCAGGCCTTTCCAGCGCGGCGCTGCTGAACACGGCCGTGGGGTAGCGTTCCGCGAGCCATTTCTCCCCGTCCCACAGGGCCGCGAATGGCACGTAGCGGAGGGCGCCGTCCATGGATAGCATGAGGATCCGTGCGCCGGCCTTCTCCAGATCCCCCTCGATCGGTTTTATCACCGCATCGTAGAGCGTTTTGCCCGCCGGGCGGGGATCCCTGGTCCGGTCGCCCGCGAGCGCCCGGAACTCCAGGGCCAGACGCTCCGTTTCTTTCGCCCCCGTCCCGGACTCCCTGACGCCGGTCCCGTCCTTCGTCACCGTCACCAGGTGCAGCCTTTCCGGAGCGGAGACGGCGAAGACCAGGGCCCCGGTTCCCCCGGCCTCTGAAAGCCGCTTCCGCACGGCGTCGATGGTGCCAGCCGCCCTGCGCGCCGCGGCCGACGGACCTCCGCCGGAACGGGAGCCCGCCTCCAGGAGTTCCGGGAGCCTCGACAACACCTCCGGGAGCCCGGCGTCCCCTCCAGCGGCCTCCCCCGCCGGCCGGGAAGCGTTCCGGGCCCCCGCGCCGCGGGAATCCGCAAGCGCCGCGGCGGCCAGCCACGCCGCGCCCGCCGCCTCTTCCGGCGAACCTTCGAAGAGATATCCGAACGCGTCCGTCCCCGTCTCCGCGCCCGCGGCCGGCTCGGGACCGGTGCCCGTCCCCGCGCCTTCGGCCTGTTCCGGCCGGGCGCCGGATTCAGTGCCCGGCTCCGGACCGGCCGGCCGGGCCGGTCCCGGGACGCCGGCCGCAGAACCCGCGCCTTCCGCCGAAGCCTGCCCCGTCCGCGCCCCCGGAGCTTCCTGAGCCGCCTGTTCCGGAGCGGGACCGAGCCCGAGCATCTCGTCCTCCTTCATGAGCCACAGGACGGCCATAGCCTCGTCGGTCCTTCCGGACTTCACGAGCTGGTCGAAGAGGAGCCGGTAGCGGTGGGAGGAGTTGAGGTAGTAGTTCCGCCGCAGGCCCTCCTCGGACGGGTCGATTGTCCCGCGGGATCTATGGGACGCCGCGACCGAGAGCTTGAGGAAAAATACCGCTCCCGCGGCGTCGCCGCGGCTCGCATGCGCGACCCCCAGAAGATACTGGGTATCGGCCGACAAGGGGGATTCCGGCCCGAAGCGCCTAGCCTCCGATACCATGACGTCCCGGAGGATCCTTTCAGCGGCGTCGTTCTCGCCCAGGGACAGCATGGATGACGCGAGCCCCATCCGCGAGCTGAGGACCTGCGGGTGATCGGGCCCCAGGACCCCGGATAAGGCCTCCGCCGAGCGGGAGTAGAGCTCCTTCGCCGCCCCGAAGTCTCCCATGGAGTACAAGGCGCTGGCCAGCCCGGCCATGGCGG
Organism: Deltaproteobacteria bacterium; assembly: GCA_031267005.1. GTDB lineage: Bacteria > Desulfobacterota > Desulfarculia > Adiutricales > Adiutricaceae > JAIRZX01. The sequence continues at coordinate 5,398 of JAIRZX010000601.1, read as the reverse complement.
AGATCGTGTCCGGATGCGCGGGCCCCAGCGAGCTCTCGCGGGCCGAGAGAATCCCCGCGAGTTCGTCCCGGGCTAATCTGGACTCGCCCAGCCTTTCCATGGTCATGGCGAGGTTGAACCTTGCGGCGAGCGTGTCCGGATGGGCGGGCCCCAGCGCCTTCTCGGTTTCCGCGCGCGTGTCGGCCAGGATGTCGCGCGCCTCCCGGAACTCGCCCAGGGCGAACAGGGCCGCGGCCAGCGCGTTTCTGGCGGACAGGGTGTCCGGATGTCCCGGCCCGAGCACCGCCTTTCTCGCTTCCGAGACCCGGGCGAACGTCTCCCTCGCCGCCGCCCAGTCCCCCTCCAGGTTCATCAAGCCCCCCAGATAGTAGACGACGTCGAGCGTGTCCGGATGGAGGGGGCCCAACCGACTCTCTTGCAGGCCGAGCGCAGCCTCGATCATCGACCTGGCCGCGGCGTGCTCGCCGCTTAAAGCGAGCACTCCCCCCAGGAGGGACATGGTGTCCTCCACGTCCGGGTCCTCCCGTCCCAAAACCCTCACCTGCGCCGCGAGCGTGCTTTCCAGCAGGTCGCGGGCGGCTGGGTAATCGCCGGCGTTGGCCAGGGCGGAGGCGAGCCACTTCCCGGCCACCAGCGCCGAAGGATCGTCCGGGCCGGACAGCCGCGTCCTGGCCTCGCGGACCCGGGCGAGCTCGTCCGCCGCGGCTCGCAACTCCCCCGTCTTCGACAGCGCCCTCCCGAGACTCTCCCGGAGGGCCAGGACGTGCTCGTGGTCGGGCCCCAGCGCTGCTTCGGCCTGCGGGAGCGCGGCCAGACACAGGTCGCGGGCCTTCCGGAACTCCCCGGATCTGATGAACGCCTCGGAAAGGGCCCGGACGATCTCGGAGGACGCCGGGTCCATCGCGCCCGCCAGGGACTCCGGGCTCCAGGCCGGGGCCCGTCCTTTCCCTGCGGCGCCCGCGCCTCCCGCTTCGTCCACCCCGGAGCCGGCCGCGCCCGCCGCGCCGCCTCCGGGAGCCCCCTCCGCTTCCTCGGCGGGGCCGCTCCCGTCCGCCCCCGCGGCGCCCTGCGAGGCGCCCCGGGCCTCTTTCATGGCAGTGAGGATCTCGGCGGCGGCGGGCCCGTCGCCCGCGTTCAGGAGCGCGAGGGCCAGGTTGCGGCCGGAGATTTCTGTCAGCGGGTGGGCGCTGCCGAGGGCCCTGGACCTTCCCTCGTAGGCGCGGGCGAGCACTTCGCGGGCGGCGGCGAGATCGCCCGTTGCAGTGAGAAGGAAGCCCAGATCGTTTGCGCAGGTCAGGGTGGCGGGGTGGTCCCGGCCCTGGGAGATCTCCCTGGCGGCGAGGGCCGCCCTGAGAAGATCCCGCGCCTCCGCGTAACCGCCCGAGGCCGCCAGGGCCCCGGCTACCCCTCCCCTGGCGTCCTGGAGCGGGGGATGGAGAGGGCCCTGCGTCCTCTCCAGAGTCTCTGCCACCCAGGCGAAGAGCTCCCTGGCCTCCTCCCTCGCGCCTCCGTTCAAGAGCGCCTCGGCCATCCCCGCGGCCGCGGCGACCGCGTCTGGGCTCTCCGGTCCGAGACGGTCCGCGAGGGTTTCCGCCGCGGCGTAAAACAGATCCCTCGCCCCGGACGGGTCCCCGGTTCCCAAAAGCGCCCTCGCCAGCGCGCGCCTGGCGTCCATCGCGTCCAGGCTGTCCGGGCCCGAGAGCTCGGCCTGCCTGCCGGCGGCTTCTTCAAGAACCGCCTTCGCTTCCCGTGAAGCGGCCTCCAGGGCGGCCTCGTCGCGCCAGTCCGCGGCCGCTTTCATGCTGGCCAGGGCATGGGATCTCCCGGCCGAAAGCGTCAGGGGATGATTCTTCCCCAGGGCGGCCCCCGAGCCGGCCGCCACCTCGGCGAGAGCCTCCGCCCCTTTCCTCGGGTCGGAGTCCATGACCCTGAACCGCCCGGCCGTCTCGCGGGCGTACAGGGCCTCCTCGGAACTGGGCCCCAGCTTTCCCGCCAGCCCCTCGGCGGAGACCTCGGCGGCGGCCCAGACGCCCGCCACGTCCTCCCCCGCTTCCAGAAGGGATCTGGCGCGCCGTCCCGCCGCGGCCATGGCCCGCACATCGCCGTTACCGTACGCCGCCCCGGCGCCCGAAGCGAGATTGCCCCAGGCCTCCGCCGCCTCGCGGTATTTCAGGGCGTCGGCGAGCTCCTCCGCCCTGTAGCGCAAGCCCTCCAGCCCGGCCTCCATCTGCGGAAACCTCCAGGCGGGCCTGTAGCGGGGCGCGGTTCCCGCCGCAGGCGGCCCGGGCCCCTCGGGAGACGAGGCGGCGGGAGCCGCGTACGCGGCCACCGGCCCGTTCGCGGACGGGGGCCGCACGGCCCCGCCCGCCTCCGGCGGCGGAGGAGGGTCCGCGCCGGGCGCGGCGGAATGCCCGGAATCCGGATGGCCGCCAGTCCGGGGAGGTTCGGAATCCTGACGGGTCCCCGCGGCAGCAGCGTCAGCGGGGGCCGGGACTCCCGCGGCCGGCGCCGGCCCCGGAGCTTCCCGTGATTTCGCGGGGGCCGGGACTCCCGCTGCCGGCGCCGGCCCCGGAGCTTCCCGGGAGCCGTGAGTCCCGGGCCGCTCCGGGAGAATCCCGCGCGGGGCGGGCGACGCATCCTGCCCCCGAACCGGCTCGGGCGCCATGCCCGAGAGGCAGAGGGCCAGCACGGCGCACGCGATCGCAAGTCCTGCCTGGCAGCGGAGCCGGGAGGGCGGAACGGAAGTTTCCACGGGATTTCCTCCTGATGTCCCCGGCGGGGAAGCGAGCCTGCGGTCATTTCGGGCGCGGTTCCGTTTGCGGCGTTGAGGCAAGCCGGGCGCGGCGGGCGTTCGCGGGGGGCGGCAGGACACTGGCGGTTTCATGGTACCGGCAGGGTGGCGGATTTCGGAAATGGAGTCAAGGCGAGCTTCGGAACGGGGTGTTAACGGTCCATGTTAAACAGCCCGCAGTTGTTTCCAGTAAAATCAAGGTGCCAGCCTTGAACAAACCGGTATTTCCGGAGAAGCGAAGGCTATGCCGACACCGTCCGGGGACGGCGGCGCTTCCCCGGCGCGTCGGGGCCGCCGCCGGGGAAGGACCCGCGCGCCGGGGCGGCCAACCCCGATGCCCGATCCGCCTTGGCGGCTCCGTCGGCTCTCCGCGGAGCCGCGAGCGCGGCCTCCTCGCGGCGCAGACGGCCGGCACGGACGCGCCGCAGCGGCATGGCCGTCCGATCCCCGTTCCCGGTCCCCGACGGCGCGCGCCGATGCCCCGAGGGGCTGCCGGCGGCCAATCGCCCATACCTTTCCGGCCGCGCGGTCGCCCGCCCGTGCGCGAACGTCCGTTCCTCCCCCCCCGCAACCTCGCCGCCGCAACGGGGCGTACGTCCCGCAGGGCCAGCGGACGGGTTCCGGAGGTTTAACCGGCGCGGCGGAACGGAGGCGCGCGCGCCCGGGGGCCAGGCAATGTCCCGGACGCCGGCGTCCGGGCGCGGGCGGTCCTTTCGGAGCGGCCTAAGGCTCCTCGGCGGACGCCGCGAGCCCGTCTTCCTCGTTGAGCGGGACGCGGGCGTCCGAGGGCCCGGAAAGGCCGCATGAAGGCCCCGCCGGCCCCGGCCAGCCGTCCGGAGGCGGCCCGGGGCCGTCGCCGGGCAGCTCCCCGTTGCCGGGCTGCAAGAGCTTGGCCCGGTCCTTGGGGAGCGGGAGCCCGTGCTTCTTGAGCTTCCTCGAGACTCCGGCCTGGCTGATCCCGAGGAGAGAGGCCATCTCCCGGGTGTTGCGGCAGGTGGCGATGGCCTTCAGGAGGCTGAGCCTCTCGCTCTCGTTGAGGCTCGCTGACAGCTTCGCCTCTTCCGCCGACGGGGCGCGGTCGAGGGGCTTGGGGGCCTTGCGGGAGCACTCCAGGAGCTTTGCCACGAACTCCCCTATCTGGGGCTTGTCGCTCAGCAGGACGGCCTGGTGGATGCAGTCCAGGAGCTCGCGGACGTTTCCGGGGAAGTCGTGGGCCAGGAGGGCCTCCATGGCGACCCCGTCCAGCTCCTTCCGCACGCAGTAGCGCTCGTTGAGCCTCGCTATTTCCTGGCGGGCCAGCTCCAGTATGTCCTCCCGGCGCTCCCGGAGCGGCGGGAGAGCGAGGGAGAAGATCCCCAGGCGCAGGTGGAGATCGGTCCGGAAGAGCTTCGACTCGGAGAGTTCCCGGAGATCCCGGCAGGTGGCGGCCACTATGACGCAGTCGCTCTTTATAATGCGGCTCCCGGCGACCCTCCTGAAGGAGCGGGTGTCCAGGAAGGTCATGAGCTTCGCCTGGAGCGGGCCCGGCATCTCGCTTATCCCGTCCAGGAACACCGTGCCCTTGCCCGCCGCCTCGAAGAGCCCGGCCCTGCCCTCGGGGCAGGCCCCGCGGAACGCCCCCTTCTCGTAGCCGAAGAGCTCCGCCTCCAGAAGCTGGGCCGTGAAGGCCGAGCAGTTGATTTGGATTAAAGGCTCCTGGGCCCGGCGGGACTTTGAGTGGATGAATTTGGCGACCAGCCCCTTGCCGGTGCCGGGCTCCCCGGTCAGGAGGAGCTGCGGCGTTTCGTAGCGGGCTATCTTCGAGGCGGTCTCCATGCAAAGTTCCATGGCCGGGCTCCGGGCCACGAGTTCCCTGGCCGCGAGCTCGGACATCTGGAGGTCGGCCAGCTCCCCCTTGTAGTGGGAGATGGCCAGCTTGTGCCGCTGGATGGAACTCTGGAGCTCCAGGTGCTCGGTCAGATCCCTCTTGTTGACGACCACCAGGCGCACCTCGCCGTCCGAGCTGAAGATGGGGTTGCCCGTCAAGAGCACGTGCCTGCCGGTCTTCAGGTACTGGACCATGCGGGTGACCGGCTGCCCGGTTGCCAGGACGTCGGCGGAGACGACGTCCGAGGCGAAGCGGTTGTCCAGCAGGAAGGAGACCGGGCGCCCCTGGATCTCGTCCCTGGAGAGGCCCAGCTGCCTCGCGGCGGCGTCGTTTACCAGGATGAGCCTGCCCTTCGCGTCCACCACGGATATTCCGTCGGCGGAACTCTCGAAGATTTCCTTGTAAAAGGGGGTGAGCGGGTCCAGTGGCTGGTTGGTCTGGAGGTACGGCTGCCAGAGCCTCTGGTCGAAGATGGTGACGGCGGCGCCGGCGCCCCCCGTGAGGGGTTTCACCTGGACGTAGCAGTTGTCGAGCTCGGGGGGCACCAGGCCGATCGCCTGGCGTCCCCCGCCTAAGGCGGAGGCGATTTCGGCGGCGGTCTTGGGCCAGAGCCTCGCGAGTTCGAAACCGATAAGCTTCTGGGGCGCGGGGCCCAGGAGGTTGGCGGCCTCCTGGTTGCAGTTTACGATATTGCCGTCCCCGTCGAGGACAAGGATGCCCAAGGGGACGCTGTTCAGGAT
>JAIRZX010000572.1 GCA_031267005.1 Deltaproteobacteria bacterium | reverse complement strand
GGGGGCGGGCGGCCCCGAGCGGGTCTTCATGGTAGGCGGCGTCCCGGTCCTGGCTGGCTGGGGAGTGCCGCCCCCGACGCATATGGCGGCCCCGGTGGCGTCCGCCTCTTCATGGGCCGGGCCCGTCATCGACGGGCCGTCCGCCTTGCCCCCCGCGCCCGCGTCCCCCCCGCCAGCCGGCTCGGGGAACGGCTGTCTCCCGCCCGGCTCCGGCTCCGGCTCCTGCTCCGGGTCCGGGGGCGGCCCCGGCAAGCCCCGCGCCCTCCGCGCCGGGTTTGCCGCCTTGGGCGCCTTCTCGCTGGCGGTGCTACTGAGCCTTCTCCTGTCGCCCGGCTTCCGGAGGGCGGCCTCTGCGATACCCGCCGCCGACCCCGCGGCCGGCTTGGACGAGGGCCGCGGGGACTCGCTCCGCTACGAGCTTTCGGGCCTCAAGGGCCGCTACCTGGACGCGCTCCTGGCCTGCCGCCCGGAGGAGCCGGAGCTCCCCGCGGACGGGGAGCCCCTGTCCCTCCCCGACCCCGAGCGCGCGGGCGGGCCGCCCCCGGCGGCCGGGGACGCGCCACTGGCCTTGGAGGCTGCCGCGAACAGGCCCAAGGACGGCGACAGCCTGGTCATTCCCGAGGGCGCGACGGATCTGGCTTTCCTGGAAGGTTGCTGGCGGACGGAGGAGGCCAAGAGCGAGTTCGGCCGGGGAACGTTCTACTACGAGATGTGTTTCGACTCGAAGGGCAGCGCCGACGCCGTAGGCTTCGTCGACGACGGCGGCGGCACCCGGTGCCGCGGGAAGGCCACCGCCGCCCTGGCGGACGGGAATCTCGTTTTCCGCACCAGGGACGCCTACTGCCCCGGCGTCAACATTACCCTCCTCGGGAGGACCATCCGGTGCTCCCCCGCCCCCGGGGCGGAAGCCCGTTGCGAAATTTCGCATCCCAGAGGAAAGACGCATTCGGTTAAGATCGTACGGAAAGGGGAGTGAGGGCAAGGGCAAGGGTAACGCCGACGCGCCGCTTGCCGGGAGTCCTTGGTGGCGGCCTTTTCGAAAGGCCGTCCCCATGGGGGGGCGCCCGGGGAGACCTCGGCGCCTCCGCGTCCGGGAACAAGCGCCTTGCCGGCTCGGCCGAAACGCCCCCGCGCGGCGCCGCCCGTACCGGCTGGGTCCGGATTGGGCCGCGGCTCGCCAGTCCCGGCTTGAACGGCCCGCGCGCGCCGGCGTCCCTTCAGGGGCCGGCTAAGGAAACGGGCTCTTTGCGGAAACCCCCGGCGTCTGCTAACATCTGCCCATGCCAGCTCAGATTCTCATGTACGCCCTCCTTTCCGGGGCCGCGCCTTCCGGCGGAGTCGACGCTGCGGCCCCTCAAGGCCCGGCGGGCAAGGCTGCCCGGCTGTCTGCGGACTGGAGGAGCCTTTCCGCCGCGATACGGCGCGGAGCGCCTACCGAGGCCGCGCTGGCCCTGGCCGAGCCGGCGCCCGGGCGGTCCGCTTCCGAGATAGCCTGGCGCACGCCGCTCGCGGGCCCGGCCCTCCCTTTGTCGGGCCTCTTCGGCGGGGGGAGGGCGGCGGCCGAAGCCGCGGCCAGGGGGAGGGCGGGCGAGCTCGCCGCGCTGGGGTCCGGGCTCGCAGCATCCGCGGATCCCGCCTCCAAGGCCGTCGCCAGGCTGCTCTCGCGGGCGTCGGCCCAGCTGGCCGCAGCGGCTGGCGGCGCCGAGGGCGGGGGAACCCTCTTCCTGGTGGGCGGGGTCCCGGTCCTGGCCGGATGGGACCTGGAAAGGCATGCCGCACCGAAGCCCGCGGCCGGCGCGGGCCCTCCCCCCGCGTCGGCCCGCCCCGAGTCACCGCCTTCTGTCCCCGCCCCTCCGGCTCCGGGCCTTCCGGCCGGAGCCGCCTGGCTGCGGCCCGGAGTTCCTTTTCCTTCCCCTCTTCCCGCGCCGCAGACGCCGCCGCCTTCCCGGGCCGAAACGCCGCCTTCCCGGACCGAAAGGGGGGGCAGGGCGCTCCGGGCCGTAGCCTCGGCTTCGGCGGCCTTCCTCCTGACCCTCCTGGCCTTCCAGTTTTTGGGCCCGGGGTTCGGACGGCCCGATACCGGGCCGTTTCCGGAACCGCCCGAGGACTTCGCGGCGGGGGACCCTTCCGGAGCTGGGGCCTCGCTCCGCGCGGAACTCGCGTCGCTGAAGGCCCGCTACAAGGAGACGCTCGTGGACTGCCCGCTGGAGGACGCCGCGCCCGCGATAGAGGAGGCACCGCCCACCCTCCCCGAGCCGGGGCGGGAGGCCGCCCCCCCTCCCGCATCCGCCCAAGCCCCCCGGCCGCTGGAGGCGGACCCGCGGGCGGCCGCGCGGGCGCCCGCGGTCGGCGACCGCCTGACGATCCCGGATAACCCGAAGGACCTGGCCTTTCTGGAAGGATGCTGGTCTACGGTGAAAGCCCCCCGCACGCACAGAAACGGATGGTCGAACTCCCCCAGGACGTGCTTCGACAAGCGCGGCAACACGGCACCTCCACCCTCGATCTCCCGGGGGCGCGGGGGTGGTACGGGCCAGTGGGCGACACCTGCCGCGGGACCGCCACCGCGTCCATACGGGGGGGGAAAGTGGTTATCAGCGAGTCGCGCTTGCGGTGCGGCGTCGCGATGCCCTTCGACGGCCGCACCTTGTGATGCGAGTCAGTGCCGGCCGGCGCGGCGAGATGCGAAGCGAGGAAGGTTCCAGGGACAACGATGGTCAGAGTTCCTCTGTATTACCTAGGCCCCCGCTAAAGAAGCGCCGGGCGGGCGCCGCCGTCCCGCGTCGGCCGCGAACCGCCGTCCCGCCCAGTTTCGTGTTCCGGTGGACGGAGTTCCCTAAGAGGCGTGGGCCGCCCGCGCCGCCTCTCCCGGCTGGGTTCTGGGTCCTGGACAGCCCGGTTTTCCTGGTTTTCCTGGTTTTCCAGGCTTTCCGGGCTTCCGGGACCGGTCGGACGGACAGCCCGAAGCCCTGCGCCTAGGCGCCGGGAGTTCCGGAGGGGAGGGCGGGGGCGGTTGAAGCGGACGGACGCTTCGAACCGACATGGCCCCGGTGCATGGGCCAGGAGGGAATTGAGGCCGTGGAAAACGAAAGGACCGCCACCTGTCCCGTATGCGGGGCTGTTTTGGGCGCCGCCCCCGGCGAAGCCGCCTTCCCCTGCCCGGTCTGCGGGAATATCATATCCCCCGCTCTCCTGGACGAAGCCGGTTTGGCCGAGGCCGCGGCATCCGTGCGCCGGAAGGCGGAGGGGGCCTGCCTGCTTCTCGGGGCGTTCCTTGCAGCGACAGGGGCCGCCGCCCTCCTTTCCCCCCGGACCGGCGTCCCGGCCGACCTGGCGGACTTCGCTTTGGCGTGCCTGTTCCCGCTGGCGTTCGTCTTGGCCGCTGGCAAAGTGTTCATCAGACGCCTCCCTCCCTTGCCCTCCGTACTGTTCGGCATGACGGCTTCGGCGGCGGCCGGGCTCGTCCTTGCGGCCTTCGAGTTCCGTTTGCCGAACTTGGCCGCGTGGATGGCCTTCTTCGCGGCTGCCGGGGCCTTCGTGCTCACCGTCCCGTACTCGCGGGCGACCGGGAAGAGCCCCGTCTCGGGGTCCGTCCAGATTGTAACTGTTGCCCTGGCGGGAGTGTTCTCCGCCGCCTTGACGGTAGTCTTCGGAGCGGGGGGCGCCGTGCCCTGGATCGTGGCCGCCTTCGGCTTCGCGGGGGCTGTTGCCGCGGCGGATACCGTTGCGCTGAGGGCGAAGGCCGGGTCAGGCGTTCCGGACGGCGCTTGGCGCTCTTACTGCTTTTTCTTTTTCGGGGCGACGGTGGCGGTGCCGTTACTTATGGCCTTTTGTGTGAGGATGTTTGTCCGAGCCTTTCTCCAAGGCTTCAGGAGTTCCGGCGGGAAAGGGCGGGTACGGTTGAAGGGGATTGACGGGGCAGGCGGGGCGAAGGGGGGCCGAGTGGCTGACGGAGGACGGCGGCGGATGGGCGGAGGCGCACGGTGACGGCCCCGGTAGAGGGAGGGGGCTTGATATCGGCCTCCAGTCGGCTCCCCCTGCCGCCGGGGGCGCCCCCTTACTTCAA
>JAIRZX010000564.1 GCA_031267005.1 Deltaproteobacteria bacterium | reverse complement strand
ACCCGGGGTCCCCCCGGGGGTGGGCCCCCGGGGGGGGGGGGCGGCACCGGGGGGCCCGCCGGGGGCCGGGCCGCCGGGGGGGGGGGGCGCCTGGAGGGGGGCCGGCCCCGTCGGTTCCGGGAGCTACGGGAGGCAGGGAGGGACCGGCGGTTCCGGCCGGTCCGGGAGCGGCGGCCGGTCAAGGCGTTCCGGAAGGACCGGGAGCGCTGGGGGCAGCCGCGCCTCCCTCCCCGCTGCTTGGGCCGAGAGGGCTCTTCGCCGCGGCCGTAGCCGCCGCCAAATTCCCAGAACGCTACGTCTGGGGCCTCACCCCGGAGCCGCCCCCTCCCGAGGAGTGCCTGAGGGCGGTGCTTTCCTCCGGGGTGCCGCCGGTGTCGTGGAGGTGGTACGAGGACAACATCTCTCCCCGTTTCCCCCTGCCCGCTGAGTTCTTCCAGGGCCTGGCCGGGGGGCCGCCGGGATACCGCGCGGCCGCGGCCGGGCTCGTCAAGGCGGCCGGGCTCATGCGCGAGGGGGAGAAGGGCCCCTGCGTCTTCTACCGCTTCCGCAAGGCCTCGGCCCAGGGCCGGGATGTGAGGGTCTCGCCGCTCGGCATGGCGGACTGGACGCGCTACTTCCAGTACAGGATCCTGACCGCCGCGCCGGGGCGCATGCGGGCGGCCGGGTGGCACTTGGAACGCGTCATCCGCGACCGCGAGGAGGAGGAGGGCGCCAGGAGAATCAAGCCCTTCCGGCGCCGATGGGCTTGGGCAGGCACCTGGGGCCCGCTCGCCATGGCCGGGTTCTGGATCGTGTGGGCGCTCGCGGCGGACGCCGGCGGGCCGGACCCCGCCGTCGTCGGCTACGGGGGCCCGGGAAGGCTGTACGGCCCGCTCCGCGCGCTCTGGGGGAGCGGGTTCTTCCTCTTCGGGGTGGCCCTGGGCCTTGGGGTCTGCCTCGTTTTCTGGGGGCTCGCGCTCCTGGAAGCCGAGAGGTCATTCACGCGCTTCAGGCGGTGGATAAACGGGGGGGCCATGGCCGTAGGCTTCTGCGTCTATCTGGGGATGAGCTTCATGAATATCAAGTCGGCCTTGCTCGTGGCGAACTTCGCCACCTTACTCGCCTGGCGCCAGCTGCTGGGAATACTCCTCAAAAGGAAGCTCCTGGCGGAGGGGGTGGATCCGGATTAAGCGGGGCCGCGGGCGGAAACGGGACGGAGGGGGGCCGCCCGGTTCCGGAGGGCCCGGCCGCCCGGGGCGGCCGAAGGCTGTCAAAGGATAGTTTCCCGGAGGCATATGGAGGACTTTCGCATGGAAGGCAAAGGCCCCGGCGGCCCGGCCGCGACGGGTACGGCCGCCGAGGGCCGGGACGCCTCGGGCCCGGCCGCGACGGGTACGGCCGCGGGCGCGGATCCCTGCGGCGCCGGCGGGCGCACCGTCTCGGATCCGCCGCCCCTCGGCGGCGCGGCCCCTGCCGGGGGGAGCGCGGCCTCCGGGGACGGCCTCCCCGCCCGGCCGTCCCCCGGGGCCGCCCCTTTCGGGCTGAAGTCCTTTCAGGGCTACCCCGTGGACCGGGTGCTTTCCTCGGCGGGGGGCGAGGCGGACATCTACGTCATCCGGGACGGAGGGGGCCGGGAGTACGTGCTCCGGCTCTTCCGGCAGGGCAGGGAGCCCAAGCCGGAGGTCTTCGGGAGGCTCCCGGAACTTTCCGCGAAGCTGGGGGGCATGATCTGCCAGAGCTACCTGACGGGCCGCGACGCTCCCACTGGCCGCTGGTACGAGATCCAGGAGTACATGCCGTCGGGCGATCTGGCCGGGCTTTTCGCGGCCGGCCCAGTTTCGCCCCAAGCCTTCCGAGAGCTAGCCCGCCAGCTCGCGCTAGCGCTGGACGCGCTCCACCGGGAGGGGGTGGTGCACAGGGACGTCAAGCCCGACAACATCCTCGTGAGGTCGCGGGACCCGCTGGCGGTGGCGCTCGCGGACTTCGGGATCTCGTCCTTGCTGGCGCCGGGGGTGTCGATCAAGGGCACCAGGGCCGCCAACACCCCCCTTTACTCGGCGCCCGAGTCCTACGCCGACTTCGCGGGGGCGGCGGGGGACTTCTGGAGCCTGGGCGCGGTGCTCCTGGAGGGCGCCCTGGGCCGCCACCCGCTCTCCGGGCTGTCGGTAAACCAGGTCATGAGGGAGATATCCTTAAGGGGCCTTCCCGTGCCCGGGGGGGTAGGTCCTTCGGAGGCGGCCCTGCTGAAGGGCCTTTTGACCCGCGACGACCGGAGGCGCTGGGGCGCGGCCGAGATATCTCGCTGGCTTAAAGGCGAGAGCGGCATAGCCGTCTTCTACGAGGATCCCTCGGGACGCGGCGCGGCCGGCGCGGGGGACGCCGCTGCCGGCCGCGCCCGGGCCCCCTACAAGTTCAGGGGCAGGGAGTACCGCTCCTCGGCGGAACTGGCGGAGGCCTTCGACAGCTCCGAGGAGGACTGGGCCCAGGCCAGGGAGCATCTTTCGCGGGGCTACGTGAGGAGCCACTTGGAGGAGACGGGACGCGCGGACGGGGCGAGGCTCCTGGGCCGCATCGAGAGCCTGGGACTGGGCCCCGACGAGTCCCTCTTCGCCTTCATCCAGAACTTCCGCGCCAAGGCCAGGCACGTCTG
>JAIRZX010000505.1 GCA_031267005.1 Deltaproteobacteria bacterium | reverse complement strand
AGCGGCTCCCTACGCGTATCCCTACGCCGCGCCCGCGGCAGCCGCCTATCCGGATCCCGCCGCTCCCCCCCCGACGGCTCCCTATGCCGCGCCTTCCTCCCCAGCCTTCCCGGTTCCGGTCGCCCCACCCGAAGTCGCGCCACCAGCGGTCGGACCCTACGCGGATTTTGCCGCGGCCCCTGCGGCGGCTCTCGACGCGTATCCCTACGCCGCTCCTTCGCCCGCCGCTGACACGGTTCCGGCTGTTGCGTCCGCGGCGGCTCCCTATTCCGCGCCTTCCGCCGCCGCATGCCCGGATCCTGCCGAGCCCCCCGCGGCGGCTCCCTATTCCGCGCCTTCGTCCGCGGCCTATCCGGATACCGCCGCCGCTCCCCCTGTGGAGGCCTCCTGCCCGGATCCTGCGGCCGCTCCCCCTGCGGATCCCTATGCCGCCCCCTGCGAGGATCCCGCGGCTGTACTCCCGGCCGCCTATGTCCCGGCGCCGCCAGCCGCTTCCGAATCCGAAGGTGTTGCGGAGGCGCCGCCGCCGTTCCTGATAGATCCCGGAGACGGGGGCGGCGCGGACGGCTGGGGCGGAACGGCAGCCGGCTCCAAGCCACCAGAGTCGCATCAGGCCCCGGGGCCCTTTGAATCCGACTTCGGCGGCGAGCTGCCGGACTTCGCCCTGGACGGTTTCGAGGTCCCTGACTTCTCGCCAGCGGACGAGGAAAACGGGGAATCGCCGCCCGATTTCGCCGGGCCGGGCGGCGGTGAGGGCGGGGAGGATCCGGACGGGGGCTGAAAACAGCTTAAGTCCCCTTTGGCCCCGAGAGGCTGGTGCGCCCGGGGGATTGCGGGGCGGGGAGGGAGCCAAGCGGTCAAGTCGCGGAGCGGCGACTGGCAACGCTTCATTGAGCGGTTTTAAGCCGATCATGGTTTCCGTCCGCGGGGTCTGGAACAAAAACCAGGCAGTCGGCCGGCTCTCCCGCTCCAGGCCTTCCGCGCCGGTGTCGGGCCGATGCCCCATTACGTCTCGCCAGCCCTTGACCATGCCCGTGCCGAACGCCCCCCTACTGGACCTGGCTTTCTTTCCCGGAGGCGGCGTTTCCGCTCTTGCCGTGAACGGGTATGGGCTTCAATTATTGGACGGGATCTTTCCTTGGGTCAGGGCCTACTTGAACTTTCGGCTCCGCCTTATGTCAGGCTTGGCCGGGCGGACCAGGCGGCTGGCCCCGCCGCCGCAGACGCCGCGTCCCGGCCGGCCCCCCTTTGCCAGGCGCGCGCGGATGACGCGGACCGGTCGAACTGATCGCCAGTCGCGGGCGTCGCCGTCCGCAAGCCGTGCCTAGCCGGCCAAGGAGCGCCCGCATGCCTTCCGCCGCCCGCCTTCCGGGACCCCTCGCCGCCTGCGCGGCTCTCGTCGTCGCCGTCATGGCCCTGTGCCCCTCGCCCCTCGCGGGAACGCCGCTGCCGGACCGGGTCGAACCAGCGGCGGGAACGGACGCGTTAGCACGGGAGATCGAAGAGCTGACACTGAACCTGGGGCCTGACCACCCGGACACGCTGGCTTTGCGGGACAGGCTCGCCGAGGGGCTGTCCTCCATGAAGGACTACTCCGCCGCCCTTGAAATGTACAGGGGGATCATGGTTGCCTTCACGGCCGCCTGCATGGCGGAGATAGGGCCGGCGGCCGATCCGGACGGGCCTGTTCCGGGATCCTGGGCCGCCGCGAGGCTCGCCGGCCGCCAGGCCGCGCTCGAAGGGATGGGCGAGGGCGTCGCGCTCCTGCACGCGGTGTCGGCCAGGAAAATGCTCTGGCTTGTCCTGGTGGCGCCCGGATCCGTAAAGGCCTGGCAAACCGCGATGGGCAGGGAGGAGCTGGCGGAGCTGGCGTCCGGGTTCCGGGGGCTGGTCGCCTCGCCCTCCCTCGACCCGAGGGAGGCCGGCGCCAGGCTTTACGACGCCCTCGTGCGGCCCGCGGAAGGCGATCTCGACGGGGTCAGGACCCTCATGCTTTCCTTGGACGGTGAGCTCCGCTACGTGCCTGCGGCGGCCCTGTGGGACGGGGAAAGGTGGCTCGCCGAGCGGTGGCCCACCTCGCTTTTCACCGAATCCACCGCCGCCAGGCTCGGGGACGCCCCGCGCGGGGGCGGGGCGTCGGTCCGGGCAATGGGGGTGACGGCGGCCTGGCCGGGCTTAACGGCTCTCCCGGGAGTCGCGGCGGAGCTGGCCGCGGTATTGCCATTGAATCTAAATATTAGAAATTGGCGGGTATTCAATTCATATACGGTATAGTCATTTCTGAGATATTATTCTAATATTTATCAGCAATGGCAATAGTCAGATCCGCCGTTTCGCCGGACGGGGCGCTCGCCGGGGAGGCCAGGCTGGACGCCGACTTCGACCGGGCGTCCCTGGCGGAGGGCCTAGCCTCGGACGCCCCTGTGGTCCACGTCGCGAGCCACTTCCGCCTGGAGCCCATAAGCCTGGAAAACACGGTGCTCCTCCTGGGCGACGGCGCGAGGCTGAGCCTCCGGGAAATTGGCTCCGGCGCGGATTTCGACTTCAAGGGCCTGGATCTTCTGACGCTGTCCGCCTGCGACACGGCCTCCGGCGCGAGGGGCGGCGAGGGCCGCGAGGTCGAGAGCCTGGGCGAGACGGTGCAGAGGGCCGGGGCCTCCGCCGTGCTGGCCACGCTCATGCCGGTGGACGACCGTTCCGCCCCCGGCCTCATGCGCGAATTCTACCGGCTGCGCTACCAGGAGGGCAGGGACAAGGCTGAGGCGCTGAGGGGCGCCCAGCTGCTGGTCATGAGGGGCTCGGAATCCGGCGCCCCGCAGGGCGGCGCCGGGATCTCCCCCGCAGGACCGGGGGCCTCCCTGACCGGCCCGGCCGCATCCGCCGATACTCCGCCCGCCTCCCGGGCGGCGGCAGGGGACGGCGCCGGACCGGGCGCCCCAGACGCTGTGCCGCAGGGGTTCGACTCGCGGAGAGCCGCCCTGAGCGCGTCGGGCGCCGCCGCGGGCGCGGCCAATTCGGCGGCTCCGCGCTGGGAGGGTACTGGATTCTCCCCCCCATACTATTGGGCGCCCTTCGTGATCATGGGCAACTGGAGATGACCTTGGAATCCGGTTACGGGTCCGGGGAAGATAGGGGGAGGTGCCGGCGAGAACCGCGGCGGGTTTACGGATGCCGCCCCTGCCCTGAAGGCGAACGCCCCGGACGGGGGACGAGGCGGGCGGATTCCTGCGAAGCCGGCCGCGGCTGCGCAGCGCGGCCCGGCAGGCCGCAGGGGTGCCGACGGAAGGCTTCCGAATCTGTACGGCTTTGACGCTGCCGGGACTCCCCGGTCCAGGGCGGAGCGGGGCGGCCCTTTGCCTGTGGACGGGTGCCGGGTCGCGGACGTCCCCCAGCCCGTCGGAAGCGCGTCCCCCCCCGAACGGAGTATGCGGTCGCGGCCCAGGCACGGCAACGTTCGAATTTGATCTGAAAAACCAAAGATTTTTTGCCCTAAACAATCAGTTTTCCCGGCAGGGCCAAAAACGTTGCCAATCGCCTCCTGGACTGGCAAGGGAGGAACCCCGGCAAAACCGTCTCCCAGAATGCCGTCACGGACGCTTCGTCCGCCGCCGATGCCTTTTCCCCGTCCATGACGCCTCCGGAGCTTCTCCCCGGCGCGGCTCCCGCGGCCGCCAGGGCAACTTTCGGCGGGCAGCATGGCGGCAACGGGCCGCGTCGATGCCTGTCCGCCGCCTCCGCGGCTTCACGGGGCCTCCGCGGCGCCCCCCCGCACCCTCATAAGTGGTCAGGGTCGAGGCCCCCCGCCGCAGTTGGAGCCGGCCTGAGTTCAATCTTTCCAGAATGGCCAGGGGCTTCAGGCAGAGGCGTCCGAGGTATCCGTCCGCGAGGAGGCGGGCAACTCCCTCCATGCCCCCCCTGTCCCGCCGGTAACCCTCCTCCGGCTCCCCTCGGACTGCCTCGGCTTCCCGGTCGCCCTCCTTAGGGTCCCGGACCGCGTCCGCCGCCGTTCCGGCAAACCTAGTTCGGGTCCCGGATCGCCTCCTCCCCGGCTTACCTGCGGTTCTCTTTCGCCTCACTTTCCGCCTCGCCCGGCCTCCAGCCACGAGATCCCGGACTGTCTCCGTCTGCCGCCTGGCCTATCCGCGTCACCGCCTGGCCTATCCGCCCGTGAACTGAAACCTCTTATAGTGCATCCGTCCACGCGGGGAAAGGCGGGGTGCGTGGCAGAGACAATCCGGGAGCCTGTGACGGAAGGCCATGCGAGTCGGAAAGGGAGCCGAAAGGGAACCGCCGGGATGCTTGGGCTGAAGCGCTCCGAGAGCCGAAGGCTGGTTGCCGCCGGCCAGGAGGGGGGAGCGGCCCGCCTCCCCGCGAACGGAAACTCCGCAAGGGGCCACCCCCGTCTGCTTAGCGATAGCTCGTTGCCTTGCCCTTTCTCTCTCCATCAACAAACTTTGCTATAATGCCAGTTTTGCGATTATGCGTGATTGTTTTTACGTTCTGCGGAAGCCAAGTTTGACGCCACTGCAAAAAAAGCCATTCTGGGCCTGAGTTAAGTTCGCCAGGGCAACAACTCGCAAAAATTGGTCATTGGCGGCTAAAACTGGTGAATAATCCACGATGCATCTCAATATCCGGCGCCAGGAGCGCCGCTGAATACAAAAAGGTGTTTCCCCGCCGCAGAGTTCAATCCGACCTTTTTCCACCGGCATCAAGTTTGCGGCCAGGCGCCAGCCCCGAGCGGCGAGACCCCACCCCGTCCGGCGCCTGGGCCGTCCCGGGCCCCAGGCGCCCGCTTCCGCTTCCGCGCCGTCGGCCGCAGGGCGCAAAAAGCCCGCGATGTGCTATGATCCGCCCGTTGGCGGGGAGGCCCGGGCGGGGAAACCAAGGTATTCCTCCCCCGTCTGCACTGAAGGCGAGCTGACGGCCATCGAGGAGTGGGTTGCCCCCGGTGCCCCTTCAGGGAACTGGCCCGCAGGGCCGCCGTAGCCCTCGGGAGCGTCCGGGGCCTCGCGGGCGCGGAGGCCTGCAAGCGGGCGGGGACTTCCAAGGCCGCGCTCTTGGGCCGGAAGGGCCGCTTCAAGGAGGGCGGCCCGGCAGGGCCGCGCCGGGCCAGGCGTGGGAAACCGCCATCGTCGGCCCCCGGGAGACTGGCCCGCAGGGCCGCGACCGATCACGGAATCGTCCGGGGAGCCGGGGGCTCCGAGCCCGGCAAGCGGGCGGGCGTTTCCCTCTCTTCGGCAAAGGCACGGAAAAAGTTTTTCGAGGCGGGCGGCCCTGAAGCGCTCCGCTGGAACGGGGGCGGGCTCCGCCGCTCCCGGAGTTGCGGGGGCGGACATTTTCCGGCTGCCGTCTGGCGGACCTCGGAGGGCGGGCCTCCTGGGATGCGCCCGGCAGGGACTTCGCCGCCTCGCGGGCTCCAAGGGTACTTAAGACGCGGAGATTGCCCCTGTCTCGGATGCGGCCGGGCAGTCGGCCAAATAACGGGAAGGGCTTGCGCCGAGGCCTGCCTGGAAGGGCTACTCAAAATTTCGGGCTATCCGCGCCGCAAATGGCGCCCCGCTCGGAGGTCCCGCCCCACGGGGCCGCCTCCTTCCCCTGAAACCCCGAATCCCCCCGATAGTCCAGGAATCCCCGATCCCCCCGAGAACCCGGAAAGCTCCGGAAATCCCGCAAATCCCGGAAGCCTGAGCCTCTGCGGCCTCAGGAGGCGGAAACATCCCGCCTTTTCCCTTCCCTCCCCCCTTCCCCGGCCCGCCGAGGGCCCAGGCGGCCATCCTTGCCATTGCCACGCAGGTTCAGGAAGACGGTTCTGGTAGCGGTCCTGGCCGTGTGCGCGGCCTCGCTCCCCGCGCTGGGCGTGTGGCTCTTCCAGGAGGTTTTCGAAAGGCAGCTGTGGGACCCGCGCCACGCTGCGCTGGTAAACGGCCGCCCCGTGCTGCGCGGGCAGGTTGAGGAGGTACTGAAGATCGGGCTCTACCCCCCGGTAGCGGCGGAAGAGGGGGAGCCGGGCACCGTGACCATGCGCCAGATCCTGGACGAGCTCGTCGAGGAGGAGCTGGTCATGCAGGCAGCCGAGAAGGCCGGCCTTAAGGTCTCGGAAGACGAGGTGGACGCTTTCCTGGAGGCGCATTCCGGCGTCTGGGGGTGCGGCGAGGACGCCAGGGCCAGGTACATGTGCCGGCTGCCCAAGGGGGAGGAGCTGGAGGCTTTGAAAGCCGCGCTCCGCAGGAGGCTCCTTCTGGAGAAGGCCGCCGCCCACTCCGCCGGCCGCCGGGCCCGCCGGGCGCCCCAGGACTGGGAGAGGTTCCTGGCCGAATGGTCCAAGGCCCACTCCGTTCAGAGGGCGTACGAGGCCAGGGCGCTTTTGGCGGAGAAGGTCCCGGCGGCGCTCAGGGTCCTCCGCTCGGCGAAATCGCGCGCGGGCGGGCTGGAGCGGCTCGAGGCCGACCTCAAGGCCGCTGGCGTGGGGTGCATAGTCTCGGACCCCATACTCATAGATCCCCGCAAGGCCGACGCCGGCTTTACCCGCGCGGACCTCGAATCCGAGCTCGAAGTGGCGGCGGGGGACGCCGGGCGCCTCACCGGGGTGATGGAGCTGGAGGAGAGCTACGCGGTCCTCCAGGTCCTGAACGCGCTAGACCCGCCCAGTTCCGAGGAGATGGTCCGGGCCGCCCGCTCGGGCTACGAGAGCCGGGTGGCCGAGGAGGCCTTCCGGGCCTTCGTGGACGAGCTCCGCGCCGAGGCCGACATAAAGATCAACCCCAATTTCCCCGGGGCGGCCCCGGCCTCCCCGCAGGCGCGGGAGGTCTTTGAGGAGGCCGGGGGAGGGTCCGCCCAGGAGGGGGAGCCGCCCGCAGGAAGCCCGGAAGGCGGCGGAAGCCCGGAAGGCGGCGGAACTACGGAAGAGGGGAGGGAAGCGCCTCGGGGAGCGGACGACGAACAAGGCTGGGCCGCTTCGGCGGCCGCCGGGGCGGAGGCGGGGCCGGCGGGGAGCGAAGGACCGGAAGAGGGCGGGGCCCGGGACCTCGGCGGAAGCCCGAAAGAGGGCGAATTCCCGGAAGATGGCGGCGGAGGGCTCGGGACAGCTTCCGAAGGGCCTCGGATCGTTTCCGCCGAACAGGGCGGGGGCACGCGGGAGGCCGCTTCGGCGGCGGTAGCGGCCGAGGCGGGCGAAGCCCAGCCGCCAGCGGCGGAAGGGTCTGAAACCAACGTGGCCGGGAAACCAGGCGGGAGCCCGGAAGGGGCCGGGGCCGGGAAACCAGGCGGGAGTCCGGAAGGGGCCGTGGCCGGGAAACCAGGCGGGAGTCCGGAAGGGGTCGGCGGCGGGACTCGGACTGCTTCCGCAGAACGGGCTGGAGCCTCGCCCGATGCCGCCGTTGCGTCGGTCTCCGCATCGGCCGGCGGAAGCGCGGGCGCTAAAGGCGGGCTTGCCGCCGCGTCGCCGGGCCCAGCGGCGGCGGGCGGGGCCGAGCTCGCCGGGGCTGCGGGCGAAGGAGAGGGCGGCGGCGGAGGGCTTCCCGCCGAGGCCTTGGGCCCGGCCGTTGCCGGGGGGATCGGGCTCGCCGCGGCCCCCTCGGACGCGGCGGGAGAGCCCGAGGACAGCCTTGCCGGGATCCCGGCGCGGCCCTCGGGCAGGATAGTGGTAGTCGACGGGATCGAGAAGGTCCAAGGGAAGCTTTGAGGGCGCTCGCCTGGCTGGGCCCCCAGCCCTCGGGCTGGCCCTTCCGCCAGGCTGGCGTCCCCCGCCAAAGGGCCCGGGGCCGGAAGGCGGCGCGGCGATATGGTTTGACAGCTTTTGCGCGAAATAATACAATCCGGGCATCTTTCAAATGTGTGCCATAGCGGGGGCGGGGCCCCCGGAGGGGCGGCGGCCCGGGGGAGGCGGAGAGGCTTTCAGCGGGGGCGTCAGCGGAAGGTGCAACTGTCTCCGGCGGGCTCGCCGGGCTCCCGGAACGACAGGCTCCCGCCACGAGAATTTACCGCCTCGCTCGCGCCCCGCGCGGTCCCGGCCTTTCGCGCGTCCCGGAACGCGCCATCCCGCCCTTGCCTCGTCGGTTCTTTGCCTTGCCGGTCCCCTTGCCTCGTCGGTTCCTTGCCTTGTCGGTCCCCTTGCCTTGCCGGTCCCCTTGCCTTGCCGGTACGCGGCCCTGACCGTCCCGCCTTCCCCGTTTAAGAAAGGCCCCGCCGCGGCCCTCCTCG
>JAIRZX010000501.1 GCA_031267005.1 Deltaproteobacteria bacterium | reverse complement strand
GGTCCGCCGGGTGGCTTGGCAGCCTTGGGCCCGGTTGGGGGCTTAGGTCCGCCGGGAGGCTTGGCCGCCTTGGGCCCGGTTGGGGGCTTTGTTCCGCCGGGAGGCTTGGCCGCCTCGGGCCCGGTTGGGGGCTTTGGGACGCCTGGAGGATTGGCCGCCTCGGGCCCCGCTGAGGCTTTAGGGCCGCCGGGAGCTTCGGGTCCTTTCGTAGCCTTGGCTCCCCCGGACGCTTTGGTGACGGCCCGGGAAACCGCCCCGCCTCGCGCTGGGAGCGCTCCCTTCGGCGCGGTAGGGGCCGAGGTCCCGGCGGCCGGGACTGGGCGCCCTTCCGGGGGGCAGCCGCCGCCGGGGGGCCCGCCATTCCGGCCGGCGCGGTCCTCCGGCTTCGCCGCTGGGGCGGCCGGCTCCAAGGAAACGGGATCGGCCAACTCGCCGGAAGCGGCGTCCCGTTCGGCGGGGGGGGCGCCTTCCGGCGGGGAGCCGGGCCGGACCGGCATGGTGCCGGCCAGGTTTCCGAGGAACACCGCGGGCCCCTTGCCCGGGCGGCAGCCGGGGAATCCCGGCTGGGGCGGGAATGCGGGCGGGCCCGGGACGGCGGGGGGCTCGCGCCCGTCCGGACCGGCGGGCCCGGCGGGGCCGCCGGATCCGGCGGGATCGTCTGTGCGGCGCGCGAACCCCGCCCTCGCGCGGTCGCAGGCCATGGCGTCCAGGGCCTCGATGCAGATCTCGCAGAGCATCGGCCTTTTCGGGAAGGCGCCGGTCATGACAGCGAGGCCGGGGCGGACGGGGAGCCCGCACAAAGAGCAGCGGGCGCCCTCGGGCGCCTCGGGGAGGTGGCGGGAGCTCCTGACGGCGTCGGCGTAGAGCCGCACGCAGTCTATGCAGATCCGGAGATCCGAGTGTTCGTGGCCGAGGACTATGACCTCCTTGCCCTCGCCGGGGCGCTTGCCGCAAAAGGAGCAGGGCTTGCCGCTCCCGCCCAGGCGGCGCACGAAGTCGAGCCCGCGGCCAACGGCGGTGATGCGCCAGTTGGAGTGGCGCTGGAGCATGGCCTTCTCGAAGGGGGGGAGATCGCCCGCCCCCTTGCCGCTGCGGTCGGGGGGATCGCCCTGGACCTGGGCCCCCTTGCGGGGGGGCGGGCCGGTTGGCGTCGAGTGACCCATGGGCGGGAAGCGCCTTGGGGGAGGGAAGCCGGGTCCGGATCTCGGGCGGGCCGGTGCGTCGCGGCCCCGCTCGGAAGGGGGCTGGTAGTCAGGGAAAAGGAGGTGCAAGGCCGTGCCGGCGGGGATCCCGCCGAGCTCGGGGTCCCGCGGCTTGCGCCGGTCGGTCAGGAGGAACAGCTGCCGGAAGCGGCCGCAGCAGTCGCGGCAGATGTCGGCGCCCCCGCGGCCGGGAAGGGACAGGACCGGGTTCGCGGGGTTAGCCGCGCGGCCGCAGACGGTGCAGCGGGCCCCATCCCGGCTGGGGACCGGGCTCACGCGGTCGAAGACGTCGCCCGCCGTGCGGAGGCAGGAGTCGCAGATGTCCAATGCCGGGATCCCGTTGCGGGTGATGTTGTAGATGCGGCTTAAACGGCCATGGGACGCGCCGCAGACGGCGCAGGCGGCCTCGCGGCGCGAGCGTCCCTCCGCCGGCTGGGTTCCGCCGCCGGGCGCGGGCCCGCCGTCCTGGGCGGGGCAGGGGGGGGCCTCGGGCCCGAGTTGGGGGTCCGGGACGTCCGGAGCGTTTTCGCCCTCGCTGGGGGCCCGGCCGGGCGGGACGAGGGTGAGGCGGGAGAAGCCGCCCAGGAGCCCGAACCAGACGGGCGGGGCCGTTCCGCAGTCTTCGGGGGCGCGCGGCGCGTGGGCGGAGGGGTCGTCGCGGTCCGAGACTTCCAGCATCATGGAGGCGCAGGAAGGGCAGAGCTTGTGCCCGGCGGGGCCGGCGGCCATGGCCCCCCCGCTTCCCCCGTCCTTCGCCGGGCCGGGCTCGCCGCAGAAGGAGCAGGACCCTCCAGGAACCTTGGGGAGCGTCCCCCGCAAGGCCAGCTTCACGACCGAGCTCGCGCAGAGCCAGCACGCCGCCGCCCCGTCGGGGCCGGCCGCGCGGTACAGCGGGAAGCCGCCGGAAGCGGGGCGCCCGCAGAAGCTGCACCTCGCTCCGGAGGCCGGGCTTTCGGGGCCTTCTGGGCCTTTAGAAGTCAAGCTCCCCCTCTCGCTAGCCCTCGGGCTTGGCCGCGGGCGCTCCCTCGTCGGCCTTGGCGGCGTTGGAATCGCCGTCTTTGGGTTCCGGGGGCTTGCGGTGCTCGAGCACCTGGTCGATTATGCCGTATTCCTTGGCTTCGGACGAGGACATGTAGTAGTCGCGCTCCGTGTCCAGGGCCACCTGCTCGAAGGGCTTGCCGGTGAGTCCTGACAGGATCTCGTTCATGGCCTTCTTGGTCCTCTGCATCTCCTGGGCCTGGATCTCGATGTCGGTCGCCTGGCCGGAGAAGCCCCCGGAGGGCTGGTGGATCATGATCTTGGCGTTGGGGAGCGCGAAGCGCTTGCCCGGGGCGCCGGCGGTCAGCAGGAGCGCCCCCATGCTGGCGGCCAGGCCCATGCAGAGGGTGGACACGTCGGGCCTAACGAAGCGCATGGTGTCGAAGATGGCCATGCCGGCCGAGATGCTCCCCCCGGGAGAGTTGATGTAGAGGTGTATGTCCTTGTCGGAGTCCTCCGCCTCCAGGAAGATGAGCTGGGCGCAGACGAGGTTGGCCAGATCGTCCGTCACCCTCTCGCCGAGCATGATTATCCGGTCCTTCAGCAGGCGCGAGTATATGTCGAAGGCGCGCTCCCCCCGGCTGGTCTGTTCTATTACGGTCGGGGGGTACATGCGCTCGGTCCTTTCCTCATTAGGGTCTTCTTCCCCGCCCGGTTTGGCTCGCGGGCGTCGTCTGGTCCTGTTCGGGGCTATTGGGGTTCCCCCGCCCGCGCCGCCGGGTCGGCGGCCCCAGCGCGGGATGCCCCATACTCAATATCATAGCAGTTATCGGGCAATTTTCAAGGGACCGCCCGAAATCTTCGCAACTACAGCGGACTCGGGGGCCGCGGCGGGCGGTCCCGGTTTCCGGCTGGCGCCTCCCCCGGCCCGTCCTGCCTGGGCCCATCGGCGTCCTGGAGCCCTAGCGGAGCAGTTCGCCCTTTCCTGAAATCGGCCTCCGGGGCCGCGCCCGTGCCAGCGGCTCCCTGCGTGCCCCGCGTCCGCGCCAAAAGTTCCGAACCGAGGTCCGGCGCGAGGGACCTCCGGCGGCCTTTGCGGGCCCCGCTGATTCTTCAGGGACCGTCGGGGGCGCCAGGGCAGTCCCGGTCCGGGCGCCGAGGCCGGGAGCCCCCTCCGGTTCCGGAAGGGCCTCGAGCGGATGCCCTCCCCCCGTTCTGGAAAGATAAGAACTTTTTCCCCCGACGCAAGGGGGGGAGGGGTGGAAATTTTTGCGGCTGTAACGAAAGCCCGCCGTTCCGGGTTTTCGGGGCCGCCCCGGGAGGCAGGCTGCGCAGGTGGGGGGGCATCAAGGCCGCATAAGGGTTGAAGGGATGAATTCGCGGACTTTACCGCCCTGCGGGCGGCTTTATAAGGAAGCGCTGGGCCAAGTTCCGTGCCGGGCCCCGTGAAAAGCCCGGCGCGGGGCCAAGTTCCGGGCCGGGCTCCGTGAAAAGCCAGGCGGGGGGCACCCCCCGTCAGGGGGAGGGGCAGGCCGTCTTCGGCCTCCCTGCGGATCTTAAGCAAGATCCGCGCCGCAAGCGAGGCGGGGAGGGCTGGAAAACTGCCGGAAACCGGGGGTTAAGGCGCCGAGGCACCGCGGTTTCGGCGATTTCGCGGGCGCGAAGCCATGCCAGCGGGCTTCGGGAGCGGGCGCCGCGCGCTAGCGGCTGACGGGACATGCCGCCATACGCTTTGCAGGGCAAGGCTTTCGTTCGCGCGGCCAATATGTTGGCGTTCCGGGAGGGAAAAAATCCGTCCGAAGCCAGTTTTAAATAACGTTGCCGCCGCGAATCCGCGCGCCCGGAGCTTGGCGGACCGGCCCCGTCCGTTTCAGGGGTCCAGCGAGGGCGCGTAAGGAAGAAAGGACGGAAGGGACCGAAGCCCCGGCGAGTTCCGAAAAGCGTAGAATTTGCGTTGCCCGGCAGTCCCTGGGCGGCGCTTCGCCGACGGAAGCCTCGCGGCCAGCCGCGAGCGGCGGGATTCCCTGGCGCGGTACCTCGGCGGCGCGGTGTGGACCTGCCGCTTGCGGCGGCG
>JAIRZX010000449.1 GCA_031267005.1 Deltaproteobacteria bacterium | reverse complement strand
CGGCAGGTTCCGGAAAGACGCGGGGCTCCCGGAAACTCGGAGGCTGGACGCTTCGGCCATGGCGATTCTGCGCAACTGCGTCTTGATCCGGAGCGGCACGGCGGTAAGCTTCATGCCGCATGGGAAATAAGACTCGGACGGGAGCCTGAGAACGGGACGGCCCTGAGGGATTAAGGCGTCCGGGGCTGGAAACGGATGGCGGGCTACTTGCTGGGCGGAAGCGCCCGAAAGGGGCATTCGAGATGCCAGGAAACGCGGGAGGCGTCGGTTTTGCGGGGCTGGAACTGCTGGCGACGGAGCCCTCTCGGCTCGTTGCCCTCGGAAGGGGCGCGGCTCCCCCGCCCTCGCCGTTGTCGGGTTGGTCTCAACCGACGCCTGTAGCGCCTTTTCCCAGTCTTTCGACGGCTTTTCCCCCTTCTCCTTCCCCTTCCCCTTCTTCGGCTCAGCAGGCTCCGCAGTAGCGTCCGGGCTTGGACGGGATATCCGCCTGGGAGGGCCTTACGGCCTGTTTCAAGCTCGTGCTGGCCGCGCTGGTCCTGATCGGCATCTTCGCTGCCGTCAGGCCCGTCGAATTCCACAGGCTTCTCTGGGACTTTGGCATTGCGGGGGCTCCGAGCCCCTATGTCCCGCAGGAGGGCCGCCGACCGTCAGCCCCGGCCCCGTTGGCGCCCGAGCCGACCTTACCGGTTCCTTCAGTCCCCGTTCCGCCCGACGGGGCGTCAGCTGGAACGGATTTGCCAGGCGCCCCGCCTCCCGCCTTCCTGTGGACGCCGAGAGGGGGGAGGTTTTCAGCGGGCGGCCTCTATTGCAGTCCTCCACTTCCGGGAGGGACGCGGCTGAACGCAAGCGAGACCTGCTGGTGTATAAGCGAGTTGACAAGATGGGACATACTGCACGCGTACGCACTGACGGAAGAGGACAGGCGGCAGGGAGTTAAGGCGGGCAGGGATTTCTTCGACAGGTGCTTCCAGGGGAAGGATGCCTTGGGCGGATTGAACGAGGCGTTAGAGGCCCCCGCGCCGGAGTCGCTTTCGATCGCGCGCGAGGCGCTCGCGGAGGCCAGGAACCGCAACCCCTCCCTGATTCGGACAAAGTTCGACCCCCACATGGACTATCCCTGGAGCTGGCAGATGGTGAGGGAGGCGCAGATAATCTTAAATCTTCGGGGCTTCGGCCCGCTGGAGGAGGACGGGAGCTTCGGGACGGCTACGGCGGCGGCGCTTCGGGGCTTCCAGGAGGCAATCGGCGTGAGGCCCACTAGGGAGCTGGACTGGGAGTCCATGTCCCTTCTGCGTAACGCCTTTCTGGTTCCCGGCTTGCTTCAGCGCCAGGCGGCCTGGTAATGCCTTGAAGGCCCTCTGCCCGCACGGCCGTGGCGGCCCGAAAGGAGAAGGCCCGGAGGCAGAGGGACCGGAGGGTGAGGGGACGGAGGGAGAGGGCCCGGAGGGCGAGGGGACGGGAAGGGCCCGGAAAAGAGTTTGCCGGTGGCCAGTTACCGTCCGGCGGACGGCCTTGCGAGCGCGAGCTTAAGGAGGTTTCCAGGACGGCTGAGGCGGGATCAGGTTCGCGCAGAAGGCTTGCGGAAAGGTGATGGGTCCAGGAAGAAAGGGTCCCAGCGGGCTGGAGGAGCTGGAGGGGGCTCCATTACGGCTCGCCGCCCTGACGGGAGGCCTGCGCCCCCGGAGAGCCCCTTCTCCTCTCCTCTCCTCTCCCGCCGGCCCCCCCGTATCCAGCCGCAACCCGTCCGTCCCTTCAGGGTCCAGGGGCGGAAGGTGTCTGAAACCGGGGACGCCCGTGCGGACGCGCCGCCGTTATTGCATGGCTCTGTCGCCTCGGGCGATCGACCTTTGCGCCGCCGGTTTCGGCCTGCGCGTGCCTTCCGGTGGGTTCTCAAGCCCATCCGGCCAGGGGGAAAGGGGCGCCCGTTCGATTCCGGGTTTTGTCCCGGCAGCTCCGGCCGGAGGGGCCGCATGGGAATTCATTCGCGTCGGTCGGCTCGTTTGCAGGCACCGGGAAGGAAGTAGGGCGAACCTAGGCTCGGGGGAGGCGGGCTGGCGCATGAGGCAGCTCAGGTCCAGCTAGGTAATGACGTTCTCAGGATCGGACGAAGGCGGCATGCCGTCCAGGAGGATTGGCCATGCGGCGGAACTCTGGCCGGAGCGTCCGAAGTGTGCCCCCGCCGGAGCCGAGGCCGCATGCGGCCCCGTATCCCGGCGGGTTGAGTCCACTGCGCGACGCCCTCGCTGTGGCCGGCCGAACGCTCCCAGGCCCCGCCTGGAGAGGGACTCCGCCTCGCCTGGAGAGGGACTCCGGCGAACCTCGTGCAGTGAGGCCGAAGGGGGATGGCAAGGGAGGGGCAGGGGCTCCTGGCCCTCTGGGGCTTCGAGCTTGGCCGGAGGCTTGGCGCTTCGGCCCCAGTACGGAGGAGGCGGCCAAGTCCTTCCAGACGGCCGCCGCCTTCCCGGCCAAGGCTGTCTGGAGTCGGAGCTCCTGGGAGCTGCCTACGGGGAGGAGGAGGAAGTGGGGATTCGATGGCAGAAACGGGAGCTACTGGCGGCTTTTTCTGTGGAAGAGGAGCGCGGGATTCAATATCGTCAGCGGGAGCGATTGAGCGCCTTTTC
>JAIRZX010000413.1 GCA_031267005.1 Deltaproteobacteria bacterium | reverse complement strand
CTCTACGGGCCCCAGGGGCTCTTGGAGCAGTTCGCCGATGACTGGGCGAAGCCCTTCCTGGAAGACGGCTGCTCCGCCGCATGCAAGCCCAGGACATGGCAGGGGATTGACTTCCCCTTCACCGAGGAGTTCCTGCGGCTGGCCGCCACCGTGAAGAAGGGCTCGGGCGCCGCCCCCGCCGCCTCCCCCAAAGGGGCCAAGGCCGGTTCGGCCGGCCCCGCCGGTTCTGCCGCCCCCGCCGGGGGCAAGGCCGCCGGCAAGGCGGGGGACGCTTCGGCCGCGTTGAACGATTCCTATCCGGTAGTGGTGACGGTTGTGGCGTCCGAGGTGGATCCCGGGGCATACGAGAAGCCCTTGAGGACCACAGTAACCCTGAGTTCGTCCGGGAGCGTCCAGAGCCTCGTCAACTACAACTACCCCGTCTCCCAGGCCTTCGTCTGGAAGCCCGGCGTCCCCGCCTCGGTGTCCGTGGAGATCCAGCTTCCCAGCGTGTCCCTGAACGTGAACTACGACGCGCCAGAGGGCTTCTCGAACTTCATAAGCGATTTGGCGGCGGGGGGCTTCACGCTCACCCCGAGGGACTTCCCCGAGCACGAGCAGACGCTCGCGGCCATGGGCATAACCAGGCTGGACGTGATCATGAAGGCCGACGGCGCGCTCCCCGCGGCGCACGCCTTGAAGCTCTCGCGCACGCCCATCCCGGATACGATAGTGAAAGAGGCCGTAATTCCGGAGACGCCGGAGCACCTGGCGATGCCCCGGAAGGCCGCCCATTGGGCGAGCGGGTCCAAAGGGCCGCGCGAAGCCCGGGGGGCCGGCAAGGGGAAGGCGTCCGTAAAGCCCGGCGGGAGCCGCGCATCCGCCCGTTAGGCGGGCTCGCGGGCGGCGGGCGGAAATCAAGCCGGGTCTCCGCAAACCGGGGAGGCAGGGCTTCTTTGAGGCATCGCTGAGGCGCAGCTGGCTGGCCGCCGACGCGCGGCGCGGCCGGACTGCCGGGGCGGCGCTATGCGTCCATGCTGGTTTTCGGCGGCCCCGGCCTATGAAACGCAAACGCTGTATAGAGTATGCTCTGGGCGCGTCTGCACGAGAAATCGTTTCACGGCAAAGGCGTCAGGGCTTCCGGGGAGGGAGCGTCGCGGCAGGGCTCCCTCTCCCGCAGAAGGAGAGATCCCTCCTCGTTAAACGCCGTAAACCCGCGCTGTTTCAGGGCCCTGTTGGCCCTGTTTCGGATGGCAGTTGGCCGGGGAACGGTAAATATCCGGAAGCGGCAAACGTCGCAATCTGTTTTCTGTACTCTGTCAGCTTTGCCGTATAACCTGCTTTATATGCGCTGACGTCGACGCAGACGCTGACGTCGCCTCCGGGCATACACGGCGACGCGGGCGTACACGCCGACGCAGACGCTGACGGCGCCACGGGCGGACACGGCGACGCGGGCGCTGACGGCGCCACGGGCGGGAACGGCGACGCGGGCGCTGGCGGCGCCACGGGCGGCAACGGCGACGCGGGAGCTGGCGGTGCCACGGGCGGCAACGGCGCTGCGGACGCTGACGTCGCCCCGTGCGGTAACGGCGCCGCAGGTAAATAGGAGCGAAGCAGACGTTAACGCCGGGCTCGGCCGAGTCGCGCGGGGAAAAATCTGCGTTGCCGTAACGGCGTAAATATTAGTGTTAGTCAAAGATTGACGCATCTGTTTATTCAGGACGCAATGACGTTTCCGCGTTTCTCCGAAGCATGGCAATTACGTTTATCCGGAATTTTTTACTCGCGTGTAATTCTGGAGTTTTGTTTCCGGCAGGCCGGTTAGCTCGCCTTTAAGGCTCGATAATGACCGCCGTTTAAGGGATACAGTCGAATTGCACTTGAAATTTTTTTCGCCGCGCGCGAGAATATGATTAATGCGCGTAAACGCCACGCGGGTTTCGGCGAGCCCCAGCTTTGACGTTCTCGGCAAGCAGGCTTCCCGTGTCTGTCAAATATTGACGTTGACCGGTTTTCCGGACGAGGGACGTTTGCGCCCTAAAAGCAGAGCTTGCCGTTCCTGGCTTCGCTAGAGGAAACGACGCGGCGGCGCGAGGCCGTCCGGCAGCAAGGAGCGTTTACGCGGGGACGCAATGATGCCGGGGGAAGGCCTTCGGGGACGGATTTGCGGCGGTAATTTTTGAGGCCGCCGCGTCTGTCGGAGACGGCTCGATCTTTAGGCTTCCGGACCATAAGACGGATAGACGCCTGGTCCGGACTGCGGTACTTTAGGGCGTCGCTACGTCAAGCTGCGGCGCCGGGCGGTCCCGGCGCCGGACGAGTGCGAACGGTTTTTTTGTTTGCCTTATCGCCTTGGCCCCCGCCGCCCAGCCCCGACTGACGGCGGGCGCCCGGGGCGCGGGCAGCCGCCGCCGAGGCGGCGGCCTTGGCCGCCGGAATCCCCGCCATGCCGGGGGGGGCGGGCGGCGCGGGGTCGGGGCGGTTGGAATTTCGGAGGCGACGGATGAGCGAAACCGGGCGGGTAGAGTTCAGTTTCGAGTTGGCCGGGAAGCCCGGCTTGGAGTTCCACGTGCTGGGCTTTTCCGGCCGCGCGTCCTTGAACGGGCTGTACGGCTTCTCCATAACGGCGATAGCCCCGGCGAAGGACGTGGACGCGCTGGGCCCTGAAGACTTCTTCTCCGGGAAGGCGAAGCTCGGCTTGAGGGCGACGGGCGGGCTCCCGGCGGGTGGCGGCGGGTCGGCCGCGGGCCCGTCGGCTTGGGCGGGGGACTGGCACGGGGTCCTGACCGGGGCGGCGGTAGGCGCGGCGACCGACGGCTGGACGGCTTTGGAACTCACTTTGGAACCCGAGCTCTCGCGGCTCCGCGGGAGGGTCCAGACCCGGATACACTTGGACGAGAGTTCCCCGGACGCCGCGGTGGAAAGCGTCCTTTACGGGGGATTGGACAAGGGGGGCGTAAGGCTCGATCTGGACGGCCCGGCGTATCCGAAACGGGAGTTCGCGCTTCAGTACGGGGAGTGCCTATTGGGATTCGTGATGCGTACTCTGGAGCGGGACGGGTTAGGGCTTCGCTTCGACCAGTCCGGAGGGCGGGACGTGGCGGTCGTGACCGACTCGAACTCCCGCTTTCCCCCGCTTCTGGACGGCGGCGCCGGGGAGATAGAGCTGGAGGTCTCCGGCGTCACGGGGACCTCGGCCGCCGGCGGCGGCGCTCGGCTGTACGGGGCCAGGAGGACGGTGAGGCTTCCGAAAAAGAGCGTTAAGCTCCGCGACTACGACTGGCGGCGGCCCTCGCGCCGTCTGGAGGCGGGCTGCGAGATAGATCCCCGGGGCAGGGGGGAACTGTACCTGTACGGGGAGAACTTCCGGACCGCGGAGGAGGGGCGGCGCCTGGCCCGGATCCGCCGCGACGAGGAGCTCTGGGCTTCGGAGTCGCTGAGCGGGTCCGCGCGGCTTCCGGGGGCCATGCCGGGGATGACGGTAAAGCTCAAGGGAAGCGCCGGGACAATGGGAGGGAAGCTGGACGGGAGCTGGCTCATAGCCTCCGAAGCGTTGTCGGGCCGCCAGGCGGGGCGGGTCTCGGCTCTGCTGGGAATTGATCTGGGCGCGATCGCCCCTGTCCGGGCGCCGGGCGCGTTTCCGGCCGGGGCGAGGGTGCCGGGCCAGGTTCAGGGAGCGGGGCGGGCGGCGGGTCCGGGAGGGCTCCGGGGCGCCGGAAAGGGGCCGGGCGGGGGAACCGGCGCCGGGGACGGCTTCGCGTGCCGACTGGTCCTCGGGAGGGCGGATCTGCCGTACCGCCCGGCGAGGACGACCCCCAGGCCCAAGGTGGAAGGGACCGTCACGGCCTGGATAGACGGGGCCGGGTCCGGGGAGACCCCGGAGATGGACGCCTGGGGCCGCTACAAGGTCCTGTTCCCCTTCGATATTTCCGGGAGGCCCAACGGCCGGGCCAGCCCCTGGATCCGCATGAGCCAGCCCTACACGGGCGCGGGCTACGGCCAGCACTTTCCGCTGGCGCCTGGCTGCGAGGTCCAGGTGGCCTTCACGGACGGGGATCCGGACCGCCCGGTCATAACCGGGGCCGTGCCCAACGCCGAGACCGGGAGCCTGGTGAACTCGGCGTGCCCCAACTCCTCGGGGATCGGCACCAGGGGCGGCGGCTCGCTCGTTTTCGGGGAGGTTCCGGGCAAGCAGAGCGCGACCTTGGCCGGGGGGTCGGGGCGCGGGGCCGTCACGCTGACGGCCGGCTCGCCCACCGTGGCGGACGTGTCGGCGGACGTGGTGGACTCGACCCACGCCGTCTACGGCAGCGCGAACTTCTTCTCGGGGTCGAACACCAGCGGCGGCTTCCACGAGGTGAGGGCCTCGGCCTCCTGGGCGAGGACCGTGTCCTTAATCTCTTCCACGGTGAGATCGGCCGCGGAGGCCGCGTCGGTCGCCGCGGGCATCGCCAAGGACAAGCCCGGAACGAGCGGGACGGCCTGCGACATAGCCGCGAACGCCTTCTCGCTGGCGGATTTCGCGGTCCAGCCTTTGATGCGTTTCATCCAGTGGTGCTTGGAGTCCAAGAAGAGGAAAGAGCAGGCCGCCCTGAGCGCGGCGGATCCGGACTGGCGGGGCCCGCCGGACGACGGGCTCTTCTCGGTCGAGGGCGACTCCGAAGGATGCCAGTCGGCGTGGAGGGCCAACAGCGACTTCTCGCAGGGCGGGTGGCAGAAAAACCTTACGGTCTTCGTCATGGTCATGAACGCGCTCCGCTCCGCCGCGGCCGGGGCGGCCGGCTACGTGGCGGGCGACGACGCCGACGCGGACCAGGAGAAGGAGGACGGCGAGGAGATGGAACCCGCCGTCAAGCTCTCCAA
Organism: Deltaproteobacteria bacterium; assembly: GCA_031267005.1. Classification (GTDB taxonomy): domain Bacteria; phylum Desulfobacterota; class Desulfarculia; order Adiutricales; family Adiutricaceae; genus JAIRZX01. The sequence goes on along the minus strand of JAIRZX010000413.1, from coordinate 5,494 downwards.
CAGGATCTGCGCGGCTGGATCGGGCGCGGCCGCCACCCTTCTGGAAATAGTGCTTTTGGTTAAGATGGCCAATTCCTTCGGGAACCCCTCGGGCAAGAAGCCGAAAGGGATCCACCTCCACAACAGGGACTCCTACGTGACGATCCTGGCCGACACCTTCGGGGCGCTGTCGGCGAAAGGGCCCCTCGTGCTGGAGTCGGGCGGGAAAGCCAGGCTCGGGGAAGACATGGTCCACGAGACCGCCCGGGGCATAGGCGATCTCTCCAGGCTCGCCTCGGACGAAAACGGGAAGAGCGGGCCGGGCGCCTTCTCCGCGCAGAACGCGGTGCTCCTCCGCGGGGATCTCGTTCGGTCCATGGGGGAGACGGTCAGCCTGGGGGCGGCCAAGGAGGTAGCGGTCAAGAGCGCGCGGAAGATCCGCATAGCCTCAGGGGCCGTGCCCGCGTACGCCGCCCCCGAAGCGGCGAAGAGCGCCCTGGAGAACGCGTCGGCCGAGGCGAAGACCCTCGACGCCCCCGCCGCTTTCGACAGCGGGATTTCGCTCGAGGCGATCCAGGACGGCTCTGTAGCCCGGATGTGCTGCCTGGACCGGGAGGGCGCGGTGCTCCTGCTCCACGGGCCCCACCAGGGCGCGAAGGCGGAAGCGAACGGAGGCTCCCAGGGAGGCCGCAGGCTCGAGCTTTCCCCGAACGGGGCGCTTATCCAAAACGACAAGGACCATATGCTCAAGCTGAGCGAGGGCGGCGGCGCCGAACTGACCGACGCGAACGGCATGAGCGTCAAGCTCGCGAACGGGGAGGCCGCGCTGCGCAAAGACGGCTCCTGCTCCATGACCCTGGGCAACGGAAAGTTCAGCCTCGCTGGAAACGCGGGGCTTGAAGTGACGGGGGGCAACGCTTCGAAAATCATCATGGCCGCCGACGGTTTGGACTTGAAGAGCCAGGGGCAGCTGGCATTAAACGCCAAGATGACGATCTTGGGGTAGGGATTTGCCGGGGCGGGCCGCGGCCGGTACCCGTGCGGGCAAGGACCGGGACCGGGGAAGGGCGGGGCAGGGGCTGGCAAGGTTCCGGCGGGGACGGGGCGGGGGCTTTCGGGGGACCGGCAAGGCCCGTCAAGGGCCGGGCGGGGGCAAGGCGGGGCCCGCGGGGCGACCGGCCCAGGGCGGGACAGGTTTAGGGCAGGATCCGGTCAAAGATCGGGAACGGCAGGGAGGGCGCCATGGGCCAGCCTCAGGGGTCGGCATTCACGATGAAGGTAGCGGGCCGCGACGATCTGGAGTGCCGCGTGGCCGGGTTCGCCGTCCGCGGCGCCTTGAACTCCCTTTACCGCGCGGACGTAAGGTGCCTGATAGCGGCAGGCGATCTGGACAGCCTCGGCCCGCGGGGGGTTTTGGGATGCGACGCCGCGCTTTCGGTGCGCGGCCCCTACGGCGGAGATCGCGGCTCCCGCCCCGGGGGTTCGGCCCGGGCGGCGGGCGGGGGGGGCGGTTCGGGAAGGGCTAAGGGCGGGAAAAGCTCCGCCGGGCCCTCCGCCGACGAGGGGCGGTGGCCCGGCAGGATCACCCGATTCGCCGAACGCTCCCGTTTCGGGGGCTGGGTCGCTTGCGAAATCTGCATCGAGCCGGCGATGGCGCAGCTCGCGGGGCAGATCCGCTCGAGGCTCCACTTGGACTCGTCGTCGACGGACGCCGTGCGCGACAGCCTCGCGGCGGGGGGGCAGGACTACCACAGCTTCCGCTTCGATTTGGAGCAGCAGGGATACCCAAAGCGGGAGCTGCAGTTCCAGAGGGGCGAGGATTTGCTCTCGTTCGTCCTGAGGACCCTCGAGCGCGAGGGCATAGCGCTCTCGTTCGACATGACGGGCGATCGCGAGGTGGCGGTCTTCACCGACTCCAACGCCGGCTTCCCGTCGCTTTCGGACGGGGTCGGCGAGGCGGTCCTGGACGCCCGCGCCGGCTCCTCCGGATTGGAGGGCGGCGCCGCGGGCGCCTTATATTCCCCCGAGCGGGAGTTCCGCGTCCCCAAGGCCTCGGTGCGCCTAAGGGACTACGACTGGAAGCGCCCGGGAAGGCCTTTGGAGGTCAAGCTTGCCGTGGCAGGCTGCGGGCGGGGCGAAACGTACCTCTACGGCGAGAACTTCGATACCGTGGCCGAGGGCAAGCGGCTGGCGGGCATACTCCGGGACGCCGAACTCTGGGGGAGCGATCTGCTTGCGGGGTACTCGCACCTTCCGGGCCTCCGCCCGGGGGTGGCGGTAACGGTCGCGAACTCCCGATCCGAGGCGTTGGACGGGCGCTACCTGGTAGCGGCCGTGGAGAGCTACGGGGTACAGGAGGCAGGGTTAAGCGAACTCCTGGGTTTTGGAGGGGGATCGGGGACGGATTCGGGATCCGGCCCGGGCTCGGGTTCGGGATACGGTCCGGGTTCGGGCCCCGGCTCAGGTTCGGGATCCGGCCCCGGCTCAGGTTCGGGATCCGGCTCAGGCTCAGGTTCGGGATCCGGCCCGGGCTCAGGTTCGGGATCCGGCCCGGGCGGGGAGGCCGGGGCCATCGCGGCCTGGCTCGGGGAAGCGCCGGGGTCCGGGGGCGGCTTGCCAGCAGGGCTCGGCGACGGCGTGGTCCGGCACCGGGTAGTGATGGGGCGGATGGAGCGGCGCTACCGTCCTTCCCGAGTCACCCCGAAACCCAAGGTTCCGGGGGTCGTTAACGCGTGGATAGACGGGGCCGGGTCGGGCGAGACGCCCGAAATGGACTCTTGGGGCCGCTACAAGGTCCTCTTCCCGTCCGATCTCTCCGGCAGGGGCCGGGGCAAGGCGAGCCCGTGGCTGCGCATGGCCCAGCCCTACGCCGGGGCGGGCTACGGCCAGTGCTTTCCCCTCACCCCCGGCTGCGAGGTGCTGGTGAGCTTCTCCGACGGGGACCCGGACCGGCCGGTCATAGCCGGGGCCGTGGCGAACTCCGAGACCGGCAGCCTGGTGAACTCCGCGAGCCCGCACGGCTCCGGGCTGGGTTCCCGCGGCGGGAGCTCGCTCGTGTTCCGCGAGAAGGGCGACTCCCGGGCGGCCGTGTTGAGCGCCGGGTCGGGCCGAGGGCACCTGGGACTCTCGTCGGGATCGCCCACGTCCGCCGAGATGCATGCCGACACCATCTATACCGAGAGCACCTTGAGGTCGTTGACGGCCGTCTTCTGCGGGGCCTGCGGGGCGGGGTTCCAGTACAAGATCAAGGCCGCCGAGGGCTGGACCAATAATCTCATGACCGTCATGGCGGCCGCGCGCCAGTCGCTGGGGCTGGTTTCCGACGTTTCGTCCCTGGCGGGCGGCGGCGCGGGGCCGTCCGCCGCCGTCTCGGACGCGGCGGCCGTGGCCGAGGCGGCCACGGCGCCCGTGAAGCTCATTATCCAGCACGCGAAGGAGGGAATGGACCGCAAGGAGCGGGAGGCGCTGGCCCTGGCGCAGGGGCTGGGGACGCCCGACAGCAACGTGTTTTCTCTTACCGCCGACTCCGACGGGGCCTCCGCGGTATGGAGGAGCACCGCGGACGTAAGCTCGTCCATATGGAAGGCGCTGCTCCTGGGCTTCATCATGCTGATGAAGCCCGCGAGGGACGCCGTAGTCGCCGTCCGGGGGGGCGGCGTAATCGAAGGTGTCGGCGGCGACGGGGAAGACGACGACGGGGGCGACGGCGGCGACCCGGGGGAGGAGGCCCCGCCGGCGAAACGGCCCGTGCAGGCGAGGGCGGCTGGCGCGGCCGCCGCCCAGGTGCTCCTGGACGTGGTAGTGACGGTCGAGCTTATCCGCCAGCTCGCGGGATCGAAGGGGGAGGTGGAGGGCGTCTCGATCGAAAACAAGGATTCTTACGTTTCGATCCTCTCCGAGGGTTTCGGGGCCTTGAGTTCGGGGGGGCCGCTGGTGCTGGAGTCCGCCGCGAAAAGGCTGGGCGACGATCTGCGCCAGAAAGCCGTGAGGGACTCGGCCGCGGCCAAGAGCCTCGTGGCGGGCGAGGACGGGACGCCCCCTTCCTCCTTCGCGGAAGGAAACGCCGTGCTCCTCATAGGTAAAGTCGTCCGGGTCCTTTCGAGGCAGGCGACCTTCGCGGCGGGCGATCTCGTGAGCCTGAAGAGCCCCGGCACGGTCCGGATAGCTACCGGCGGAAACGTCGCCCCCAAGCCCGCCGGAACCTCGCGCGGGACCGACAAGGCCTTGGGCGGCATGCTCTGGCTCAAGTCGGGGCCGCCGCTCGCCCGCGGCGTCTCGATCGAATGCTCCCCGGCGGAACCGGCCCCGGGCGACGCCGTGGCGCCCCTCGCGCCGCCTCCCGCCCCGCCGGTCGCGGTCCCCATAACCGACCCGGCGCTTCTGGCCATGCAGGCGTCCCTCGCGGCGGCTTCGGGGCCGCCGTCCCCGGCTCCGGGGGCGGCCCCCGCAGCCCCCCCTCCCCCTCCCCCCGCGCCGCTTCCCCCTCCCGGGCCGCCGACGGCGAGGCTCTGCGCTTTCAGCGGTTCGGGGGCGGTCGTTTTGCTCCACGGCCCCCACGGCACGGAGGAGGCGAAGCCGGAGAAGTGGAAGGACGGGGGCAGGCGGGCCCAGCTCTCCTCGGACGCGAGCCTGGTCCAGGACGCCAAGGACCGGGGTCTGGTCCTGTCCGAGGGGGAGGGGGCGAGGCTCTCGGCGGCGGCGGATTTGAAGCTCGTCTTGAAAGAGGGGGCTATCGATCTCGCTTCCGGCGACAAGGACAAGCTTTCCGTCACCAGCGCGGGGGACGTGTCCGTCGGCGCGGAAAGCGAGTTCAAGCTGGAGAGCGGCACGGCGCAGGTGAAGTTGTCCGCTACCGACCTGGAGTTAAGCCACGGTATGTGCATCGGGTTCTTTTCCAAGTGCTACCAGCTGTAGCCGGAGAGGCCCGGGGCGGCCCGTCGGGAAGCGGGTAGTCCGGAGGGGCCGGGGCCGCACGGCGGGAAGCGGGGGGTCCGGAGGGGCCGGGGCCGCACGGCGGGCAAAGGGGGATCCGGACCCGGCCCCAAGCGGATCCGGCAGCCTGGCGGGGGTAGCCCGGCAGACGGTAAAGCCCCGTCGTCCGGCGCTGGGAAAAGCGTGATGAAACAAGGGAAGCATGAGAAACACGGGAAGCACGGCAAGCATGGGGAGCGCGGCAAGCGCGGCCGGCACTCGAAACGCGGGAAACGGGGGAAAGGGATGAGCGAGGCTGGACGCGCCGAATTCACCTTGGAATTCGCTTCGATTGGGGATCTGGAGTGCCACGTGCTGGCTTTCGGGGGGGATTCCGGCCTGAACCGGCTTTACCGCGTCGACGTCGCCTTCCTGGCCAGGAAGGGGGCGGGAGGGGGCAAAGGGGCCCGGGGGGGCGGGCCTGTCGATCCGGGCGAGCTTTCAGGGGCGAGGGCGACTTTCAGGGCCCGGCAGGCGGGCGCCGGGGGGGGCGGCGGCAAGGGGGGCCAGGCCTGGCCCCGCTCCGGAGAGGCGCCGTGGAACG
>JAIRZX010000382.1 GCA_031267005.1 Deltaproteobacteria bacterium | reverse complement strand
ATAGACATGGGTCTCAACAGAATTCAGGTGGCTGACTTCGTAACCGAAGGGGAGTATTCGCAGCTCAAGACCCAGGTCGAGCAGCTCAAGTCCGAGATCAAGAAGCTCGCGCAGCTCGCGAACGCCACAGCCAATGCCGTCCTGGCCTTGCGAGCCGAGAACGAGAGCCCTGAGGCGATAAGCGAGAGTTTGGAGCTCCCGATCTCCGAGGTCAACGGAATCCTGGCGGGTAAGGGCGGCAGCGCGTGACGCCTTCCCGTCCCTGCGGGAACGGCCGGGCCCCAGTCAGCCTGCAGTCCGAGGCGAGCCATGCCTTCCCGGAGGGCGCCCTTCGGCGCGCCTGAGTGGCCGGAGGCGGGAACGCCCCCCGCTCGAGAACCCCGGGTCCCCGGCGGACGCCGACGCGGGAGTGCGCGGCGGCGCCTTGGAGTTCGCGGAGGGCTTCCTGAGGCTTGAAGCTTCCGGGACCGTGGCGCCGGAGCCCCCGGAGGGCGCGTCCGGGTGGCGTAGGCGGCGCTCGGGCCCGGGCGGGCCGGCGTCCCCGCGCGGGCCCGCTTGTATACCCTCCGAGAGCCAGCCGCGCTGACTTAAGGCGCCGCCGAGAAGGACGCCCCCGCCGTGGACGGGAACCAGGGGGACGGCCCCGTCGGGGGACTTGAGCAAGAAGTTCGGCCTCGTAAATCTTCTGAAGGGCAAAAGCGGCCTGCATTTTGAGATTACCCCGGTCTTCCTGGGGAAACTCATCGACGTGCCCAAGCTCTTCGATTTTTTCTGGGATCCCGTAACGGGTTTCAAGCCGGACGCTTACCCAGGCCCCCTGCCGCCGGACGCCTTGCTCGGGGCGCTGTATTTCGCCATCCTCGCGCTCGGCCGGGACGCAACCCCTGAGATGGTCGAGAAGTATCTCGGGATCGGGCACGGCATTTCGGTAAAATCCAGAGACTGGGAAATCCTCAAAACGATGTACACCGGCGCCCTCACGTTGGGCGGAGCCCCCAAGAAGGTGTACGACTTCTATTTGAAGGAGATTATAGACATGGGTCTCAACAGAACTCAGGTGGCTGACTTCGTAACCGAAGGGGATTATTCGCATCTCAAGTCCGAGAACAAGAAGCTCGCGCAGCTCGCGAACGCCACAGCCAATGCCGTCCTGGCCTTGCGAGCCGAGAACAAGAGCCCTGAGGCGATAAGCGAGTGTTTGGAGCTCCCGATCTCCGAGGTCAACGGAATCCTGGCGGGTAAGGGCGGCAGCGCGTGACGCCTTCCCGTCCCTGCGGGAACGACCGGGCCCCAGTCAGCCTGCCGCCCGAGCCGAGCCTGGCCTTCCCGGAGGGCGCCCTTCGGCGCGCCTGAGTGGCCGGATGCGGGAACGCCCCCGGGCGAGATCCCCGGGTCCCCGGCGGACGCCGACGCGGGAGGGCGCGGCGGCGCCTCGGAGTTCGCGGAGGGATTGCTGGGGCCCCGAGCGTCCGGGCCCGACCGGCGCGGAGAGCCAGGAGGCGCTTCCGGGGGGGGCTTGGACGGCGTCCTCCCGCGTCTTCCCGGAGGCTGGCGCACTGCGGATCCGGCCCCGCAGCCCGGCGGCGGGGGAGATGCCTCCGGGCGGCGGGGGAGTCCTCAGGGAGACGCCGAGGCCGGGAGGTCCGACTCGGGAGGCACCGAGGCCGGGTGGGGCCGAGATCAGAGGGAGTGATCGCGTCCGGGACGGTTCTAGACCGGGCTGGGTCGCGGACGGACGGGCTCCGGAAACCGGGCGGGTTGAGGACGGGAGGGTCCTGGACGGATCGCGTAGGGCAGGATTCGCGAGCGGAAAGGGCATCCCCCCGGAAAGGTCACGCTCTGGAAGGCCCCCCGAAAAGGCCACACCCAGGAAAGCTCCCGCTCTGAAAGGGCACCTTCCGGATAAGGGCCCGCTCCGGAAAGGGCCGTTAGCTTTACGCATAGGCCTGTCAGCCTTTTCGGAGGGTTGCGGGAGACGTCAATTATTTTCCCCTGAGCGCCAGAATCCGGCGGGCGCGAGGGAGCGAGGGCGCCTGGGCGCTTGCTTTTAGCCTGTGGTTTTTGCTTTATTTTCATAAAAGCCGTTTCCGCCGTCCCGCGCCGCCGCAGCCCTTTTCCCGGCCAGCCGTTTTCCCCTTGGTTCCCCGATTTTTTTATTGCCCGGAGGCGGCCGCCCCCTTTATCCAGTCGAAGCCCCGGCGCGACCCTGTCCCGCCCGCTTCCCTTCCGTGTACCGCTCGCTTTCCGCTTAAGGCCCCGCACCCGAAAGGGCGGGCGCCTGGGGGAGGTTCCCCATGGCCTACAGCTTCCTTGAACTCGCGAGGGCGCGCGGCTCTTTTCTGGGCCGGGAGACGCTCGTGGTGCTGCCCAGCTGGCCCGCGCTGGCTGAGTACCGCGACGCCATCTTGGAGGCGAGCCGCGGCGGTGCCGTCCTCCATCCCAACGTTACCACGGTGGCTGTCCTGGAGAGGGAGCTTTCGCGGGAGCTGGGCGGGGCGCCGGTGGACAGATGGCGCGAGGCCTTCTTCATGGACCGCCTGGCCCGGAAGCTCATTCCGGCGTTGGGGCTGGTCAAGCTCGACGTGCCTGACGGCTCCGGAGGGGAGGTCCCGGAAGGCGGGCCCGGCCGGGAGCCGGGGGACTGGCCCGGGGACGAGCTCGCCTCCGATCTGGCGGGAGAGCTATCGGACGGCCTTAAGCGGATCCGCCTGGCCGGGGTCCCCTGGGACACGGTCAGGCGCTTCAAGCCCGAGGCGCTGGCCGGGAAGGTCGCCGAACTGGGGGAGGAGTACGAGTCGTGGCTCCGCGCCCGGTCCGAAACCGACCGCGAGGGCCGCAGGCGGGGGCTGTTGGACGCACTAAACGGGGGAAGGGCCTTCAAGGCGCTTTCCGGCGTGAGGGAAGTGCGTTTTTTGGAGTTCAGGCGGCTCTCCCCCTTCGAGGCGGATTTCTTGAAGGCCCTGGCCGCCGGGCGCGAGGCCGGGCTCTCGCTCCACGTCCCGGAATGGGCCTTGAACGAGATAGACAGGGTCAGGGCCGGCGAGCTCAAGCGCCGCCTTATAGAGGATCTGGAGTCCTCGGGGCTGGAAACCCTGGAGCTGGAGTTCGTCGACCCGGCCGAGCCGGGTTCCGGGGGGGGGCCGGGACCCGCCCGGGACGTGCCCGCCCCGCTCCGCTACGCGGCGGCCAACCTGTTCGGCCCCCCCCCCAAGTCGCCGCCGCCGCCCCCGGACGGACGCCTTTCGGTCGTGAAAGCCCCCAACCCCTACATGGAATGCGAGAACGCCGTGAGGCTCGCGAAGTCCCTCGTGGCCGAAGGCTTGGAGCCGCGGGGGATAGCCGTGGTGGTCCCCGCCCTCGAGGCGAGCCGGCCCATGCTGGAGGACTGCGCTCGCAGGCTGGGGGTCCCGCTCTCCTTCCCGGGCGGCGAGCCCCTGGACCGGACGGGGCCCGCCTCAGCCGTGCTGGACCTGTTGAGCCTCTTCGGCTCCGTCTGGGAGCGCAGGAGGGTGGCGAGGGTGCTGTTAAACCCCTACTTCTCCTTCGGCTTTTCCGCGAACCCGCTCGCGGCCATAAGGGAGTCGGGCGTGGCCGACGACCGCGCCGAGGCGGGCTTCGGCGGCAGGCCCGGCCGCTGGGGGGAAGGCAACCCCATGCGCGAGGTGCTGGAGAGGGTGGAACGGTTGAGGCGCCTGGAGTCCGAGCTGGGCGATGCCGCCGCCTCCGGGGGCTGGAAGGCCTTCTCGGAGATCTTCATGAAGGCCCTGGAAGAATTCGGCTGGGCGTCCGACGCGGCCATAGAGGGCGCCAGGGCGGAGGAGTGCGGGAGTTCCGCCGCGCCGGAGGAGGGCGGCAAGCCGGGAGGCGCGCCCGGAGGCGGCGCGGGAGCGGCGGCAGGCGGCCGGGCGGGTGCCCGGTCCCGCGGCGAGGAGGCGGCAGAGCGCCTGGCCGCCATGGTCGAGGCCGCTATCGCCAGGGACAAGGCCGCCAGGGACTGCTTCCTAGACGTCTTCGGAGGGCTCGCCGCCGCCCTGG